>JBCCRX010000142.1:0-14811 GCA_039201015.1 Bacteroidota bacterium
CCCATTTTTAATTTTCTCCCAAACTACTACTGCCTTGCTCATCAGTCAGCTAACACAGGCTATCTTCCTTCTTCGCGCCTTGTATTAGTTCGCGATAATTCTCAAAAATTTGGGTAGCTTATCTTTTACAAATTCCCTAAACAGATAATCTTACAGTAGTGAAGCCGCAGCAAAGGGCATATTTTTAAAATACATAGGTACATAGAAAACGTAATTTTTACACGCTTTTTGTGTCAACTACGTACCCATGTGTTTTAACTAAAACTTACACACACTTTCAAATAAATTTCTACTATTGAAGCTGAAACACCACCACTTTTTCAAATCCAAGATGTCCATAAGATACTCGAACGCGACTTCCTGAAGGATCATCTAGCTTCAATTTACCAATGAAAAGTCCTGTGTTTACATCTGATTCCGTCAATTCAATTTTAAAGGCTTCAGCACCATCAATCTGCACCATTACTTCGCCCGTTTCTCTTTTCTCCCAGTCCATATTAAGTGCCGCTCTCAGTTGAATAGTAATTGTCTCTCCCGCTTTAGAGGACTTTATCTCGTTTTTGTACGTTTCATCAAATATTTTTAGCTCGTGAGAGCCGATCGTAGCATAAATCACAGAACTCATCCAAGCTCGGTTGGTCACCGCCCAACCTTCCGTAGCGTACGCATAATTATCTATGTTATCAATAGCGACTTTTGGGACATACGGGAACATATTGTCTAAAGGTGTGCCATCTAGTGTTCCTCTGACTAAGCCCAATTGTCCAAAACCGTCCGGATGCGACATGGGCCAACCCACTTCAATCCCTTCCCAGTAGCCGTTCAGATCTAAGCGTTCTTGGCTTTTATTGCTATAATGGGCCTCCGCAGGATTCATGCCAAATACTTGATTGACTTGTGACCAAGCAATACTTCTCAACTCTTTATCGTCTAGCAAATGTGCCACGATAAACATAGAACCGCCTAAGCCCGCATTGCCTAATTCTTTTGTTTTAGGATGCGCCCATTCGGTCTCGGAATGCTTTCGATAGTGCCAAAAATTATTCGTTTTCACTTTCATGTGCTGTGCCCAAGCCGCTAATTTTTCTTTCGTCCCATGTGGTGCTTCTTCGGGTGCAATCATTAGAAAGAAGGCTAATGCCTGAGGTGTGATGTGTTCGCCATTGCGTATCCACCACATGTGCCTTGGATTATTAAAATCCCAGTTGTTGATCACATCTTGAGCTGCCATGCGCGCATAAGTCAAGAACTTTTCAGGATTGCCGTCTTTCTCCTTTTTTTCGGATAGATACATCATTAGATTTCTAAAAATCGCCTGTCCAAAGACATTGCCCATTTCATTGAATTCCTGCCAGCCAAAATCAACCCACTTATTGCTTTTGACATAATATCGCACTACTCTATCGCGTTCGTAGGCTTCCCAATTATCCAAACACGCCTGTCGATATCGCTGATATTGGGTTTCAGGAAGATATGGCTTCAAAAATAAGTGCCAAGCTGCACAAACTGCTGCCAATTGATCTAACGTATTTTGATAATCGTATTCATACAATTTTTCGTCGGGATGACCGACGTAATAGGGTCGTTTTGTGGTCGGACCTTTAAAGTCGCGATGATGAAAGGCAAATTCTCCGTGCCATAAGATAAGCTTAATCAAATCAGGCATTTCTTGGTCACCAAAATCACTGTGCCATCTATCGAAAAGGGAAGGATTGGAAGCATAGAGCAGCACTTCGTACAAGGCTTCGAGCGTGTAAGCACCACCATCACGGGACGGACCGCCGCCAGGCACTTCTCCTTCGTTGGAGTAGATTGGATTTTCACTGCCTCTCACATCAATGAAAAACTGATAGGCGAGCTGAGACGATAATTTTTCCATCAAATGATCGGCGATCCAAAAGGGGTAGGAGTTGCCATGTCCTTCTACTTGGACAATGAATTCTTCTTTTGAAATGGGATTGAAGTTAGTGAAATTGCCCACAAAATCGTTTATTGTTCCTTCGTAAAGTGCTTTTGCTTTTTGGTTCGAAGTATCTTTGGCGTAGATGATGCGGAAGGCTTTACCCTCTGCTGCACCATAGCAAACGAATCGCTTGGCTTCGCCTAAATTATAACCAGCTTGATTGACAATTGGACGAGATTTGCTGCCCTGTGCTAGGAGACTGATTTGTATCAAAGTAAGGAATAAAATAAGCCAGATTTCTTTCATCTATTTTAGAATTATGATTGTATGGGCCAAGCACGTACGCCTTTTGCTTTTGCCCAATCCTTGTATAATTGTTCCAGTTCTTTGACTTTCTCAGGATAGTCATCCACTACGTTTCTAAGTTCAATAGGATCATTTTTTAGGTCATACAATTCCCAAGTTTCATTATGCAATCGAACCAATTTCCAATCCCCTTTCCGTACCGCTTGATTGCCTTCGTGTTCCCAAAGTAAAACACGATCAAAAGCTGTTTTTTCATTTTTCAAAGTGGGTAAAAAGCTTTTACCTTCTAATGGTTTCAAAGCTATATTATCTTTTTCAGAAGGATATTCGACATCAGCCACTTCTAAAAAGGTTGGCAATACATCTAGCACATGCACAAGCGTTGATTGGATGCTCCCTCTCTGTTGAATACCTTTTGGCCAGTGCGCGATCATAGGCGTAATGATTCCTCCTTCATGCGTCATGGCTTTGTATTTTCGGTAGGGTGTATTGCTGACATTCGCCCAATTTTTGCCATAAGCTGACCAAGAATTTCGACTACCAAATTCTGCTCCTGGTGTAGTGTTCAATTCTACATCAGTTGCCCCATTATCGGATAAGAATAAGACAAGCGTATTTTCAAAAAGGTTAAGTTTTTTAAGGCTTTCCATTAGCCTACCAATATTCTGATCCATTCGATCTACTTGTGCAGCATAAACTGCCATTTTGAGTTCTTCATCAGATTGGTTTTCAAGACTTTCCCAACGATCAAAATCCGCTGGCGATAGTTGCACTTCTCTTGAGATAATACCTAATTGTTGCTGCTTTTCAAAGCGATTTTGTCGAATACTTTCATAGCCTTTTTCGTATTTACCTCTGTATTTTTGAATGTCTTCTGCTCGAGCCTGCAATGGAAAATGTGGAGCAACATAAGCTAGATACATAAAAAATGGACGTTCTTGATCCGCTTCTCCTATAAATTGAATAGCATAATCTGTAAAGGCATCCGTAGAGTACCAATTGGAGTCTGGAAATACCTGTTTCTTATCCAAATATACTTGCCGATCTCGCCCGATGCAGGGATAAAAATAAAGACCGCCACCTTTCGGGATGCCATACATCCGATCAAAGCCTCTATTTAAAGGCGTATTTTCAACTTCGTGTCCCAAATGCCATTTTCCTAGCATGTACGTTTGATAGTCCGCTTGTTGAAGTAATTCGGGCATGCTCACTACTCCTTCTTTGAAACGACCTTGATAGCTTGGCGATCCTAAATCGCTATCCATGTGTCCGTAGCCTGCGTCATGCTGATACAATCCTGTCAACAGGCTTGCTCTTGTCGGGCAGCATCTAGATGTATTGTAGGCATGCGTAAAAAGCATTCCATTGTCTGCTAGAGCATCTAAATTTGGCGTTTCAATCTCTGCCCCCATACAGCCCAAATCGGAATAGCCCATGTCATCCGCGAGGATAAGGATGATGTTGGGCGATGAAGCAGATGATTCTTCTTGTTGCGGTATGGATTGACAAGCGGGTAATAAAAATAGGAGAGCAATTAAATAAGATAGACGCATGCTATTTCTTTAAAGACACATAGACCCATAGCCCGTACAGCTTTTTCGGGGAAAAATGCTTCATGCTTTTATGCACCTATGTACTTCTTAATCAAATGATTACAGATTGCTAGCTTAATGCCCCAGCAATTTCTTTTATGAAATATTTTGCCCATCTAGGAACAAGAAATGTCATTTTTTTGAATCAGACCTGAGCATTATTCTTATGGTTTGGAGCAAAAAATGACATTTCTAAGTCCTAAATGAGAAACTCTTGTCAATACCCAGGATTTTGCGTCAACTGTCCATTCACATCAATATCTTTCTGTGGAATGGGCCACAAATAGTCGCGATTGGGTAAAAATGCTCGCTGATCAACTGATCGGTAGTTGTCCAAAATACCATCGTATTGAGGATGACCCGTCTTTGTCAGTTGTGGTGTAGCATTCAATAAAGAATAAGCTCCTTTTGGTCGCCCAACGAGTGTTCCAGGCATCACTTCTTCCGCAATTCCCCATCGTCGAATGTCTATCAATCTAAATCCTTCGTCTGCTAATTCCACTTTTCGTTCTCGTCTGATGATGTCACGTAATTCATCTTGGTCGGTCGTGCTAATAGCTGGAAAATCTCCGCCGCTGTAAGCACGTTGACGCACTTCATTAATGGCTTCCAAAACAGATGCGTCAATATCGCCCGCCTCAATTTTGGCTTCGGCATAAGTTAACAACACCTCTGCGTAGCGCATCAAAATGAAATTGAGTTGAGAGTTGACACGATTTTGCGGTAAATCCACTTCGCTGGTGTATTTTTTCCACAAATAGCCAGTGAAGGTTGCGAAAGGATTCAATACATCTTGATTATCTACTCGGCTGGCTGTACCGTCTATGATTCTGGTCGTCATCACACTATCGGGATGCGTCTCGAAAACATAAGTAGCAAACAGCAATCCCGGTCGAATGATGGACGCATCCAAACGAGGATCACGATTTTCAAAGGGATTAGCAGGATCGTATAAGGGCGATTCATCTATGGGCAATCCATCTATGGCTTCGTAAGAATCAACGATGAACTGAGAAGGCACCATTCGACTCCAGCATTGCGTATTGCGCAGCCCTTGTTCTCGCGGCAGTGTGGTCGTAATAATACCTTCGAGATGCGGTAAATCGAGAATGACTTCAGCAGAACGTATGCCTTCAAAAGTGAACAGCTTTTCGTAATCTGGAAAGAGATTATATGTTCCAGCATCCATCACTTCTCGTGCCGCTTGCGCCGCTACATCGTAGCGTCCATTCCACAGCGCAATTCGTGCTTTCAATGCTTTAGCAGCACCACTAGTGGCTCTACCTTCTTCTGAACCACCCCAACTTGCAGGAAGGGATTGAGCAGCAATATCTAAATCACTGAATAATCGCTCTACAATTTCGGTAGTGGACGTTCGAGCTACTTCTCCTTCCTCTACACTCGCTGGAATCGTTTCCACGAAAGGCACATCGCCGTACAAAGCAATCAACCAAGAGTAGTAATAAGACCGAAGAAACAAGGCCTCTGCTTGGATACGATTAAAAAAGTCTTCCGAAACGACTGCTCTTGCCCGCTCCATATTGCTTAATAAATTATTACAGCGTCCAATCCCAGTGTACATTTGATCCCAGGTTTGGCCAAATGCATTGGTGGCTGCACTATGCGCTCCTCTCGAAAACGTCTGCAAACCACTAAAGTCGCTTCTCAAAAAACCCAGATCGGTCGTATTATCTATCATCATTGGGTAGGCAACACCCCCTGTTCGCCAATACAAAGACTGATAAGCACCATTGATTGCCAGCTCTAGTTCGGTAGCATTAGAGAAAAAAGTAGCATCCGAAGGGGCATCTAGCGGCACTTTGTTTAGCGCATCTTCGCACGCCAAACTGCCCATTAGTAAGAAGGCAGTGATAAAAATATATCTAATTTTCATTTTTATTTAAGTTTTGATTTAACGACTAAAATCCAAGATCAAGTCCAAAAGTAAAAATCTGGGTCAATGGAAACAGAGCACCTGCCGTACCATTCGGCACCTCTGGATCGATGCCAGGAGGCATATCACTTATGGTAAATAAATTCTGCCCAGAGAAGTAAACCCTCAGATTGCTGATGCGCTGATTGTTTGCTGTGATATTTGGGAAAGAATAGCCGAAGGTGACATTTCGCAAACGCGTAAAAGCGGCATTGAATACCCAAAAATCGGAGGTCTCAAAATTGTTGTGCGAGCTAGTCGCCACCAGTCGAGGATAATCAGCATCAGGATTGTCAGGACGCCAGTAGTCCAAATGCCATTCTTGAATTTTACCTGCGTTCTGGAATGCCCAAACCGCATCACCACTCAGTCGTACATCGCGATCGCCGACGCCTTGTACAAAGGCAGATAAATCGAATCCTTTGTAGCTGATATTGGCATTGATGCCGTAAGTGAGCCTAGGGAATGGATCGCCGATGACCACTCGATCATCTGGATTGATAAGATCATCTGCCACATCAGGAATGCCATCATCGTTGGTATCTACAGTGATTTGATTAACGTATCTGATATCACCTGGTGCCAGTTCTCCAAACTGCCCTGGTGCGCCATCCACATCGTTTTGATTTTGGAAGTAGCCTGCTGTTTCATACCCAAAAATAGCGTTGATGGGCTGACCTTCTTGGATGATAGAAGCTCCATTGATGAAGGGTCCTGCTCCTCTCAGATCAATTACTTCGTTTTGTACATCGGAGATATTGAAATTGATGCCATAGCTGAAATCACCTTGCTGATCGCGCCATCCCAAATTGAAGTCCCAACCTCTATTCTGTACTTCACCTGCATTTTGGACAGGCGCACTCAGTCCAATACTACTCGGAATAGGCAAACTCAATAAAATATCGGTTGTATTGCGGACATAATAGTCAATCGTCAACAGCAAGCGATCTTTGAACAAACCTAGATCAATTCCCGCATTAGTGGTTTCTGTTGTTTCCCAGGAAATGTTTTGATTTGCTAACACCAATTGAGCCGCACCACCTGCTGGCTGACCACCAAAGATGAAATCTTGCCCCAAGTTGATGATCGACGCAGAAGGATAGGTTCCAATATTCTGATTACCCAATTGTCCCCAAGACGCACGCAACTTTAGACTAGCAAATCCTTTTGCACCGCTGAAAAATGGCTCTTCAGAAACGCGCCATCCAGCAGAGAAAGCAGGAAATACACCATATCTATTGGCTTCCGTAAACCTGGACGACCCATCTTGACGGACATTGGCTTCTAGCAAGTATTTTCCTTTGTAGTCATAATTGATGCGTCCAAAAAAGGACTGCAATCCCCATTCTTCGGCAAAGCCAGCATTCTGCACATTGGTTTGCGCGCCAGCATTGATTTGTTGATATTCTTGAAGCGGGAAATTATCTCTAAAAGCATTGAAAAAGTCTCGACGAAAAGTAATCAATTCATAACCTGCTAATGCGCGAAAACCGTGATTACCAAAGCTCTTTTCATAGGTCACTATGGCATTTAGATTGTTGTTCAAAATCCGATTATTATCCACTCTCAAAGAATTTCGATCAGGGAAACTAATGATCGAACTTTCATCACTATCGAAGTTTGGATAAGTGTCATAGACCTGTCTAAAATCGCGCCCAAAGTTGTCGATGTATTCTGGTGCATACATGAATGAAATACTCAAATCATCCATTGGGCGATAAGTTGCTCGGAGCAAGGCACGGAAATAGTTGGTTTGGTTGATGTCACGTCCGCCTGCGGCTAGGTTGGCAACTGGATTTTGTCCATTCCAGCCGGGGCCGAAACGACCATCGGAATATTGAGATGCGAAAATCGGTGGAATCCGATAAGCTTGGCGTACGACTTCGTTTAAGCCAGATGCGGTTTGCGTATTATCCTCTCGTCGGGCGTTGAGGTCGAAGTTGAACGACAGTTTTTCCGAAGCTTTAATATCGGTATTGACGCGCGCTTGATAGCGGCGATAATTAAAGACATCAATGTTGGCGTTTTGATCTGCAAAATCAATAGAACCCAATACCCGAACTATATCATTTCCACCAGAAATACTAAGGTTATGCTGTTGCTGAAAGCCATTTTCAGTAAATACTTCATCTATCCAATTCACATCAGGAAAACGATCTGGATCGCTATTGATATTTGCTTGATAGTCCGCAATAAAAGCATCGTCGTAAAGTGGGTCTTGCCCTAGGTTTTGACGCGCTTCGTTGTGCAATTCTAGATAATCCAAACTACCTAAATATTCAGGCAGATTGGTGGGTTGTTGTACGCCAAAATTGGCACTGTAATTGACTTGAAACCCGCCTGCTTGCCCTCTTTTTGTCGTCACTAAAATGACGCCATTAGCGGCACGCGAGCCGTAAATAGCAGCAGCAGCGGCATCTTTCAGCACCGAAATATTTTCAATATCCCTTGGGCTAATGCCATTGATGTCGCCTGGAACACCATCAATTAGCACTAAAGGATTGGTATTTCCTAAAGTGCCAATTCCTCGAATTCTAATCTCTGCTGTACTACCTGGCTGCCCTGAATTTTGAATGACTGTGACGCCTGGTGCAGTACCTGCAAGGGCTTGTGAAGCTTGTAGTAAAGGTTGTTTTTGAATGGTTTCTCCTCCAATTGTTTCCACCGCTCCAGTCAAATTCTCTTTTCGCTGCGTAGCGTAGCCAACGACCACTACTTCATCTAGAAGCTCATTGGATGTTCCTAGCGTAATGCTGATCTCCGATTGCCCATTTATTTCAATAGTTTTGGATTCGAATCCTGTGTAGCTGAACACTAAACTGCCGTCAGGACTTGGCATATCAATTGCAAATTGTCCGTCTATATCAGTCGTCGTTCCAATGCTAGTGCCTGCCACTTGAATGTTGACGCCAATAAGCGTAGCTCCGCCATTTTGATCTGAAACTGTGCCATTGACTCTGTGCTGCCCCGAGAGTGTGACAGACAGCAATGACAGGAAAAAAGCGATTAGCATAAATAATTTCATAGTTTCAAAGATTTGTTTAAAAATTGTTTTTTCATTTACTCTATGATTATAATTTTAGTCTGGTATGGTTTGGTATTTGTAAAGGTAAATTATTTTTTACTTAATTCCTAATCAAGTATTTCATTTTGATGAATAAAATTTTGTAGAATAAAATTTTGCATGCAGATTCTAAGTTGAAAATCTCTACCTACTTCAATCTTCTTCTCACAAGCAAGTAAAACCAGCAGTCAGCAGATTTAGTAAATGATAAAGCAAGCCAGCAATGTGGTATGCTTATCTAATTACGATTTATACTTGTAGCGGGATAGGAAAATTATTTCCTTTGGTAAAGGAGAAAAAATAACCTTTCGATTTGCTAGTTCTAATCTTCTTATCCGCCTGATGCGGAAGTCTGCCCATAAATCGAGAACTTATTTTTCTAGCGTTACTTGATTGGATATATCTGCCCTCTTAGAGCCTTTGTTAATAACACAATACCTCAAATAAACTGGCGGGTATGTCCTCCGAAGGACGCTGTAAAATGATCTGTAAATGGACTGTGGTGATTGGTGAGGATAATTGAATGGTATTAATGGTTTGATGATTCTCTTTCCCAATGTAAATCGTGGTCGTACCGCAATTTTTCACTTCATAATTGCGCACTACAAAGGGTACAATGGACTGTTCGTGCCCTTTTAGAGAAGATTCCATAGCATCATCGTAGTCAGTATCAAAGAAAAGTTTGATTTCTTTTACTTCTTGTGGTTCATTCCAATATACATCTAAGGTGACTTCTCTGGCATCCAATGCTCCAATGAAAGCATTCGGTCGAGTAGTTGGTCGAACCCAACCGTTAGTAATGTTTTTGGGACTAAAAAAAGCAAGGGGCGGCTCAATCGTCAAAGCTAAATTGACATCTTTTGGACGACGCTCGGGTGTCCAAAATTCAAAACTATCAATGCCAATATCCGCTGGTGGTTCTTGCTTCCCAAAGTTAGAAACTGCTTTATTGATTTTGTTATATACGGTCATCAGACCCGTGACTCTTTTGTTAGAGGTTTGTACCGCCACTTGCTCGTTTTTCATGAAACAAATGAAAGCATACTGCTCTTGAGTCAGCGGGACAGAAAAATTCAGGGTGATTTCTTGCTCACCAGTTTGCAAATGATAGATCTTGGTTTCTAATATTTCTTCTGGTGAATAATTATAAGCTTTTTCGCTCACTCTTAGTTGCACTTCTAGCCTCGTCGCTGCATCTGCTTTTACGTTGATTTTAAAAGTATAAATTTCGCCTTGTTCTAGCGGTAGCATTTGGGCGGCGGAGAAATTTAATTTTTTCCAATTGCCGTTGGTGGGTAATTGATTCAAAATCAATTCACTATCTGCTTCAATGCGAGAGGCTTTAGCGACAATATTTTCTTTATTATTTATCGGAATATGCGGAATACTTTGCCCTATTTTATTCAACGCCTGCTGTAGCACTTCTAGATAAGGCGATTGTGAAAGCGTTCTGGGAAGTATGGTGTGCTTGATAACTAAAGCGGCTGCCATGCCTACTGCCTGTGCCCCGTGTGAGCAAGTAGCCATGACTCGGCTTGAACCAAAGGCAACGTGGGAGGTACTGATGATGCGTCCTGCCAAGAATAAATTATTGATGTCCTTGCTGTAGTAGCAGCGGTATGGAATTTGATAAATGCCTTTGGAGTGCCACTGTGTGCAGCCATTCTTTTCGCTATATACACCGTCGGCAGGGTGTAGATCCATCGCCCAACCACCAAAAGCAACAGCATCCTTATGCTGGCGTTGTTCGACAATATCTTGTTGGATCAACATGTAATCGCCTTCAAATCGGCGACTTTCTCTTTTGCCTGGAATCGTACCGACCCATTCTAAAGTGAGGTGATCAGCTTCTGGAAAATTGCCGCTATTTTTGACGTAATCCCAAATGCCATAAACAACTCGCCAGAGCTCCCATTTTATATCTTCGGACTGATGAATGGTATCCAATCGCCCGCCGTATTCTACCCACCAAAGTCGGCAGCCGTCCTCTTGGAGTCGATAATTTCTTATGCGAGGCAATGCTCCTGCGTTTTTAATGGCAAAAGAAGGCGCGACAAACTGAACGGGACGCCCCGTGTTTTTGGTGTAAAAGTAAATAGAATGTCCTAACAATTCTCCATAATCCTCAACATCAGGCGCGAAGCCTTCTCCGAATTCTTCCGCCTTTTCTGCACCCATCCTGAAAGACGCACCTGCCTGAAAGGCTACAATCCCATCACCAGAAGCATCACAAAATAGAGGAGCTTGTAGTAAGTATTCCGTAGAAGTTTGGCTACAAAAAGCTTTTACGCTTTCTACGATCCGATCCTCTTTCTTCCTCACATCGTACACAGCCGTATTCAGGAGTAGCGTAATATTTTCTTCCTCCCGCACTTTTTCCAATAAAATCGTATCCAGCATGAGCGGATTTCCTTCTTTATTTCGATACACATTTTCCACCAAAATTTCATCAATTACGCCCCCTTCCCTCGACCAGCGATTGTTGTTGCCCATGTGGGAGGTAGCACCCAAAATCCACAATCGCACTTCGCTAGAAGCATTGCCTCCCAAGACAGGTCGGTCTTGTACTAGGATGACTTTGATCCCTGCTCGGGCTGCTGTGATGGAACAGCAAACACCCGACATGCCACCGCCAACTACTACCAAATCTGCTTCTAAATGTGATTGCCTTAGTGTTCTTTTTTCTTTAGAATAGGCTTGTTGTATCATTATGTGTTTTTTAGCTTTTTATTTGTTTATTCCTCCCAAATAAGTTGAGGTGTTTTTCCAGCAATAATTTAACGTAACTATCTATTTACGAATAGTTTGCATCTGACTTCTCCTTTCTCAAGTCTTCGGTCTTATTTAAGTTGATCTTAGGATGTAAAATTATTCCAATCAGAAGTATCATGGTCCCCATTAATCCAACCAATAGCACCGCTTTTTGGGCGATAAATCCTAAGACTAATACTACTATTCCTACTACTCCTAAGGTATATGCTAGTACCTTCAATCCATATTGATTTTGCGTGGAAGCGTCATTTTCTAAAGCCCCCATATCCGAATAAGTGCTACGTTGATAAGTATAAATAACATATTGTTGGCTCACCTTTTTTGTAGCGATTGCCCATAACTCGTACGCACCAAGCAGTACGAACGGGGTGATTGCGCCCAGCAGCATTTCTTGTCCTCTCGTCAAGCCAAAACCTATTAATAGGGGCGCAGCAAACTTAAAAAATACATTGATTCCTAAACTGATAATGGTGCACCACATGATAGATAAACCTGTTTGTCGCTTGGAGAATAATGCCCAAATCGGTGGTCCGTACAGCGAGCAGCCCGTGACTGCACCAACGCTGAGTACGACTTCAACTATGCCACCTACTAAAGGAATAATTAATGCAATACCTATGGTGAATAGACCTAAAACTAGAGTAGAGATTCGAGCGACCCACATGGTAGATTTTAGGGTAGCATTGGGCCGTAGAGGTTTAAAAACATCATTGGTTACTACTGCTGCCAACAAATTAAGCGTGGTGTTAACGGAACTGGCTGTGGCAAAAATCATCCCTCCAAGTATTAATCCAAGCATTCCGATAGGTAATACTTCTTTGCAGACCAACAAATAAGCACCTTCATTAGCCAATCCGCTTAGATCCGTATTTATGGTGCGATAGAGCATAGGAGGCAACATCCAAAGCAAGGGCGCAATTAGATATAATGCAGCAAAGAGATAGCCCACTTTTTTAGCAGATGATGCATTGCTGACACTGGTATATCTTTGTACATAAGCCCAGTTTCCACCAATAAAGATCATATTGTAAATACCAAAAGCAATCAAAAAGCCAAGTGTATATTCTGAATTGGTGTATTGAAAGAAATTGCTAGGAGCTTCCTTTACAAAAGTATCCAATCCTCCTACTTTTTGGATAGCCAAAGGCACAACGATCAAGACGGCTGCTGTGAGAATAACAAATTGTAGAACATCTGTAATAATAACCGCCCAAAGTCCGCCCACTACCGTGTAGAGCATGATGACTAAACCTAAAATCACAATGCAGCCATTGATAGAAAAACCTGTAGAAACATTGACTAACTTGGCAACTGGATATAAAAATTGTCCTGCATAGACTAAAGAGAGCACCAGTATAAGGTAAGTATAAAATTGTTGAGTATTTTTGCCCAATCTCAGTCGGATGAACTCTGCTGCTGTGAGTACATTTGTTTTTCTCCATTTGGCAGCGATGAATAATCCTACTAGAAGTCCTCCTAGGCACATCATCCATTGAATAGAAATGGAAACCAAGCCCGCTTCGTAGGCAATTGAGCCCCAGACGACAAATGTACCTGCGGAAAAAAAACTCATAAATAAAGACAAACCGCTAATTGTCCATGGAACTGCTCCACCCGCAGCAAAATAGGACTTCATATCTGAAGCACTTCTCCCGAAGGAAAGTCCTGCCACAACAATAATGATAGAGAAGAGGACAATAGTGAGGTAATCCAGTGCAGCCATCTTTATTTACAGGTTCTTTTTATTGAAAATAAATTGGTATGGTTTGGTTTGGTATTATCAAAGGTAAAAAATTACATTCAACTACCAACTAGCAATAATTAATTTTAATTATTTATCTCAATAAAAATTAAATTTTGTAAACAAAAATATTCAGTACTTGCTATTTGGTCATGTACGACCTTTATTTTCTTTTTCCCACCCGCTTTGCTTAACGAAAAACGCTAGATGCTAGGAGATAAGCTTAAAAAATCAGAAAATCTTATTTTTAAGAGCAATATTTTAAATACATTAGGATTTTCAAAATCAGATGCGTCTCATGGAAGAATTGATTTTATTGGTAGAACACGATTCGACGAAACCTAAATATTTACAAATCGCAGATAGTATTATTGCTGGAATTGAAGTGGGTAATTTGACCCTGCAACAGCGTTTGCCTTCGGTTAATAAGATTGCTACGGAGACTAATGTGAGCAGAGAAACCGTCTTTAAAGCACTAAATTACTTGAGTGAAAAAGGAATTGTTAACTCTGTTAATCGAAAAGGATATTATGTGCAACGAATCGATTTGCGTACCGATTTACGGATATTTTTGATGCTGGATAAATTGACTGTTTTTAAAGAAAAGCTATACAATGCTTTCTATGAAAATCTAAAGCCTCATGGTGAGGTGGATGTCTTTTTCCATCATCACAATTACAAAATATTTAAAAATCTCGTTGAAGAAAACATCAATAATTATACGCATTTCGTGATTGTTACTTTCTTGAAAGAAAATGTTGCTCCCATTCTGAATACGATTCCTCGCCAAAAGCGAATTGTTTTGGATTGTCATGAACCTAGCATGAATGAAGGTGGTATTATGATCTATCAAGACTTTGCGAAAGATATTTTTACGGCCTTGCAAGAAGCAACTCCTTTACTGCAAAAATATAAAAGGCTTCTATTGATTGCACCGAATCCTTCCTATCATGCAGATCGTGTAAAACCTGGATTTATTGACTATTGTAGGCAATATCGTTTTCCGTTCGCCATCATAGAGTCGATCAATGCTGAGGATTTCAGGCAAGGCGATGTTTATATCACGATTACTATGAATGATCGAGATGAGGTTGAAATTATTAAGTTAGTTAGAGCAAAAGAATGGAAACTTGGCAAAGATATTGGCATTATATCATATAACGATGCACCTGTGAAAGAAGTACTGGAAGGTGGGCTGACAGTTATTAGTACGGACTTTGAACTTATGGGAAAGCAAGCGGCGGAACTAATTTTGAGTAAGGAAGAACAAGTGTTTAGCAATCCTTCTCGAATTATCATGAGGAATTCTTTGTGAGTCAATTCGCGAAGCGGTACTTGCAAAAAAGATTAAGTATCTTTGGTTCATCGGTGAATATTGTGGAGATCAGAGAAATTCAACCAAAACCCTAGTTCGGAAAGCTTGAAAATTTCTATATCCAAAAGCTCTACGTTTCATCATTTTGATTCTATTATTGATTCCCTCAACAATTCCGTTGCTCC
>JBCCRX010000143.1:0-14750 GCA_039201015.1 Bacteroidota bacterium
CGCCTTAGGCGAACAGGTTTTGCGCTACTTTTCGTTAGAAAAAGTCTTATGTCCGCCTAAGGCGGATTGCGATTTTTCTGCCTCCATTAGCACAAAAATATCTTGTCAAGAACCTCAGTTTATTCATCCCTCGTTCCTAATGACCATCAATACTTGTTGAATCTTAAACCAATATTGATCCCTCCAAAAAACTGAAAAACATCACTAAAATCGTCGCCAATTGCTTTGTCTGTCATCAAGTGATCGCCGTCCACATTTGGAGTGTAGCGCGTATGAATGATTGGTGTAAGGGTCACAAAATCAGATACACCAATATCGAATCCGATGCCACCACCAAAACTTGCTTTTAATTCTGAATTAGAAAAAGCAGTTACTTCATTTCCTCTCCTTCTTGTCACTGTTGTTTTCAGGGCTTCTACACCTGGTGAAAGCATTAGAAAAAAGCCTTTTTTGAATGCTTCATTTTGTTTAGAAAATGTAGGACAATTGCAGTCATTCGCAAAATCAAATGGATAGATGCGTGTATGCAAAAAACCGCCTAGCAAGTCAGCATCATAATCTGTTTGATTAACAGACAGCGCATCTCCTATTTGAGTAGCATAATTAGCGTATTCGATACTAGGAAAAAATTCAATCCGTACTTTTTTCAGCCGCAACCAATAGTTTACCCCTACCCTAGTGCCACTGGCAAAGAGTTGGTTTTCCAATCCAAATTCTTGCTGAAATTCAAATTCCCAGTCTTCAGCTTCCATGCTGGTGTAGCCTGCCGTGATGCCGATTTGAGCAATAGAAAAAGTGCTGATGCTAGTAAATAGCCATAAAAAGAGTGTTTTTTTCATACTTTTGTTGAGTTGTGGTAAGGCTTGTAAAAACAATAGTTTAACGCATCTTCTAACAAAGAATTATCAACGCAATAAATTTTTCCGAATATGCAAACACATTTTTTTGAAGATTTAGTGGTCATTGAATTGGCAAGTGTTTTGGCGGGTCCTTCTGTGGGCATGTTTTTTGCGGAACTAGGAGCAAGCGTGATTAAGATAGAAAACAAAGCAAATGGCGGAGATATTACTAGACAATGGAAATTGGAAAAGGAAGATGCAAACAGTTCTCTATCAGCTTATTACCGTAGTGTCAATTGGGGAAAAAAGCAGCTTTTTTTAGATTTAAAGCAAGAGAAAGATAAGTCCAAATTGTACGAGCTAGTGAAATCTGCTGATCTGCTTGTCAGCAACTTTAAACCGAGTTCTGCCCGCAAACTAGGGATTGCTTATGAAGACTTAAAAACACTCAACCCAGCACTTATCTTTGCGCAACTCACTGCTTTCGGTATGGAGAATGAACGTTTGGGTTTTGATGTCGTTCTGCAAGCAGAAGCTGGATTTATGTATATGAACGGCGAAATCAAAGGCGATCCAGTGAAGATGCCAGTTGCTTTGATTGATCTACTCGCTGCCCACCAACTCAAAGAAGGCATTCTTCTTGCACTTTTGCGTCGTGAAAAAACGGGGCAAGGCAGCTTCATTCACGTTTCCTTGCTAGAGGCAGCTATCGCTTCCCTCGCCAATCAGGCAACCAATTGGCTCATTGCAAGACACATCCCGCAGCGTATGGGCAGCCAACATCCCAATATTGCACCTTATGGTGATATTTTTTACACCAAGGAAGGTAAAGCTATCGTGCTGGCAGTAGGCACGAATCGGCAATTTTACGCGCTTTGTGAATTGCTTAATTGCCGTGAACTATCTAGTGATAAAGCTTTTAAAACCAATGATTTAAGGGTAAAAAATAGAGATTTACTCAAAAAGAAATTGGAAGTCTTTTTTCAGCAATATACTTTCCATGATTTGATGCCAGAGATTCATAAAGCAGGTATTCCTGCAGGACAAATTCGCAACATGCAAGAGGTGTTCGAGCAAGACTTAAGCCAACAAATGTTGTTGAAATTCAAAGACGGTTCGACCTGTGTGAAGAGTGTAGCTTTTCAGATTAGGACTTGAACCAAGATAATGATTAAAGCGACTATCGGCTGTAATCAAGTATAAACTAATTTCCCATCACTGCAAGTAGCAGACAGATTTCTAGCCTCAAAAGAGAAGCCAAAGTATGGGTTTTTCTTCCATCACTGAATATCATCACCTCGCAATATTCGATAGCGTTTTCTGGCATCCACTGCATAGGTACTACCCGAAAAATCAATAAAGAGGGTTTCGTAAAGCGTTTTGGCTTTTTCTAGGTCATTCAATTGATTTTCATAGAGTTGTGCAAGTTCGTACATAGCATTATCCGCGCGGATTTCTTCAATATGATCGTCTATAATTTTTTGATAAGCCATTTCGGCAGCTTGATAATTGCCTTGCTTCACATAGACCTGTGCTTGCAAATACAAAATGTCGTCTTGCAAACCGTGTTCTGGAAATTTCAATTGGATATCTTCTAATTTATCAAAAGCTTCTTCAAAACGATTTTGGAACACCAATAATTCCGCATCGGCGTACAGTTCTAGCGGTACGGCGGTCGTATCTAAACCCAGATTATCCATAATGAAAACGGACATGTCTATGGCATCGTTGGAAATGAGGCGAGAGGTAGAGGCTTTTAAGACGTCAAATTGTGCTTGCGCCCATTGGAAATCTTTGGCGTAATAGGACAGCTTTGCATTGCGGTAGCGCGCTTCGTGTCCCATGAGGTCTTCTTTAAATTCCTTATCCACTTGAGAATACAGCAGAGTCGCTTCCCAGACTTCTCCTTGCATCAAATAAAAATCCGCCAAGCGAATTTTAGCTTTGGCGAGGGTAAAGCGATTGATGTTCGGATACTCCATCATCTCTGAAAGCAGCGCAATAGATTTGTCTAAATCATTCAAATAAAAAGCTTCCAACTCTGCCAGTTCCAGAATGATGCTCGCGGTACGTTTGCTGCGCCCGAATTCATCCAAAAAGGTGTCATATTCTTGCTCCAATCCTGTCAAATCCTCTTTAGTGTAATCGAATCCTTCTACCAATTGATTGCGCCTAGCGCGCAAAGATTGTCGCTTAGCATCTAGGTAAAAGCTAGAGGTTAAACCCTTTTTCTCAATGATGTATTCGTAAGCATCAATGGCGGCATCGTAGTCTTTTGCATTGAAAGCGATTTCGGCAAGCTGATAAACCCGCCCCCCATTTTCGTTGAGCTTTCTGTCCAAAGCGCGCACTTGTCGTAGGGCTTTCCCATAATCTTCTTCTTGAATAAAAATCCACGCAAGCAATTCTGGATATTGCGTGGCATTCGGTTGGCTTTGAATGCGCTCGTAAAGTTTTTGTTTCGCTACTGCGAACTGGGCAGCAGGTAGGTAGCGTTGCAAAAGCGTTTTAATGGTTTGGAGACGAGCAGGATTGGCGGCCAAACTGTTCAGGTATTCCTCCACCATCAAATCCGTATCGCCCTTGCGTCGGTAAAGTTCTGCTAAATTGTAAGAAAAAGCATACTTATTGTTGATAAGCTTCCCTCCTTTTTGATAGACTTTTATGGCTTCATCGTATTTAGAAAGTCCCAAAAAAGCATTCGCCAATTGCGTCACAAAAAATTTATCCGCTGGCATTTTTTTCACCGCTTTGTCGTACTGCTCCTGCGCCTCTTTGTCCTTTAGTTGTAGCTCTAATAAATTGCCATAGGAGACGTACATTTTGAGATCGTCTGGATTTTTTTTCATTTGCTTTTTGACCGCTTTTTCCGCATCCGCAAACTCTTCCAATGCCACCAAACAATTCAAATAGCGATCAAAATAGTAGTTGTTCCGCTCGTTTTGGGCATACAGTTTTTGGTAAATGGTCGCCGCTTTTTCATACTCCCCACTCTGATAATACTGCTGTGCCAGACGCGCGTTTTGCGCAAAGAGGAATTGAAAAAAACAAATGCTTAAAATGACTAAAAATAACTTTTTCATGGATATGGTAGTGAGTATTCACAGGAATGTTCTTGTGAATAAGGTTTAATACACTGTAAACCAAGTTCCTTTCATTTAGAATCAGGGAATTTGAGGGAGAAAAAAGGATTTTTGAAAAATCCTTTTTTCTCCCTCAAGCCTTATGTGCCGCCGTCTTCGACGGCGGTAAGTGGGTTTTTGAAGCTCGAAAATCTACAATTTTCTCGCTTCTCAAAATTAAGGAACGACGCACAAATAACCTCAGTTTATTCATCCCTCGTTCCTAAGATAAACTTAGTTTACACTGCATTTAATTTTAATGCTGCTCAAAGTATGCTACTAGGAGCCAATAAGGAAAACGTGAGCGCCAATTAAAAGTTGTTTTTTAAGTGTGAACATTAGGCTACGTGAATCTTAGCAATGAGAGGAAGTGGAATATGCAGAGGTCGTTTTGCTACATCAAATTGCAAAAATGTTATTAGTATGAAAAACAAAATTTGATTTTGCTTATTACTTGATTGGTTTTTAGTCCGTTTCTCAATACGAATCACACACACATGAATGCACTACTGATTGATGATGAGCGAGAAAGTCATAATGTACTATCTTATCTTTTGAAGCAAAAACATCCCGAAATAAATATACAAGGCAATGCCTTTTCTGTGGAGGAAGGCGTAAAGTTTATTGAAAAATATCAGCCTGATTTGTTGTTCTTGGATATTGAGATGCCAGACGGCAATGGATTTAAACTGCTAGAGCGATTCCAGCAACCTACATTTCAAGTTATTTTTGTCACAGCGCATAATCAATATGCACAAACAGCAATACGCTTCGGCGCATTGGATTATTTGACAAAACCTGTGGATACTACTGAGCTTAATACTGCTATATTGAAGGCAAAGGTTAAGCGGCTAGAAGTAAAGATTGAGCAATTAGAAAATATGCAAAATACTTTGTTGAGTATACAAAATAAAGAACTACCTCCTTTGATATATATTTCTACGAGCAAAGGACTGCTATCTTTCTTAACAGAGCACCTCATATTAATAAAAGGATTGAGCCAAGGATACCTAGAAATATTAGTTGAACATGATGATAGAAGGTTAATTGTAACGTCTACTTTAAGATCTTATGAAAAAGATTTGAGCTCCTTCCCTCGTTTTGTGAGAACTCATAGATCATATATTATAAATCTATATAAAGCAAAGAGATATGTACGAGGGAATAATCCTTTTTTCGAGATGGCAAACGGTTCTACTGTTCCTGTAGGTAAAAAATACAAGGCACAAATACTAGAACGAATGCAGAATCTTGGCATTTGATTGTGATTCCATAGCATAGTTTCGTTGAGTGATTTAAATCATTAATGAACTATTTTCATGAGTTTATCACTTTGATTCCTGCCTTTGATCCTTTATTACATATATTGTGCTTAGGTTTTAAGAAACCCACAAGTGTAGGAGCTATCTTTAAATTAACTTAAAGATAGCATTAAGCTGCACTTGTTATTGAATTAATTTTTACAAAAAAAATTGTAAGATCATGTACGCACAAATTTCTGATACAGTATCTATACCTGATAAAGACGATAACATTATGACAGGAGGAGCTTCTTCCTATCTCCATTTCAATGATTTAGATGAAATAAGAAAAAAACATCCAGATGCTGAGGCATTTCGTGTAGTCAATGGCTATGTCCAAGGTAGAGGAGAGTGTACCTTTGTTATACTGGTGAAAGAGCTTAAGGAAGGAGGAGCTTTAAAATTTCTTGATCAGGCTGGTGATTGGGTTGCTCTTTCCTGTCCAAGGGTTCTAGATACTAAAGGCAATGGGACTGAATTCAAGGGTTAGAGTAGTAGTGAAGCATTTAATTTTTTATGCAAATCATGTTTTGAAACTGCCCTCTTTCTAATTCAAAATGTATATCGCAGGACTGGCAAAGTGCAGGATTTTAGAATGAAGTCCATTAGTTTTCCTGCAATTAATACTGCAAAATGAGTAAGCGTAGTTCTTCTTCGATACTAAAGGATGTACAAGCTAACATTCTAAAGCCCCATGCAAGAGACTATGTTAGATGTATCTTCCTAAGATTTGGAAATTCTGATAGTTGTGCAATTAAGAATCATTTGGGCTTGTTCCAAGAATATATCACATCTGCGAGCAAGCAAAAAGAACAGGCAAAAAAATATAAGGAGAATGGACGCAATGATAATGGTACACTTGTAACGTGCATCTACTTATCGAAATTCGTCTATGAAAAAATAAATATACCCGATGCCAATCGCCCCTCAGATCCTTCTTTTAGAAATGGGATGAAAAGCCGAAACCAGCTTAATGATCCTGTAAATAGAGCACTTGCAGTAGATTATCAAGAAGACATTGATACTATGATACTTGTTGCAGGTAATGATAATGATCTCGTTGAGAAGAAGACCAAATCAGTATGTAGACATTTTAAAGATATAACACAAAAGAATGGGTGTTTTATAGAAAACGGGGAAAGGCTTTTTTATAGAATTGGTGACAGAAAAATTTTTACTGAGCATTTTGGGTATAGAGATGGAATTAGTAATCCTGTATTTTTTAAACAAAACAAGACAAAGACTTTAGATAAAAAGAAAATAGACTTGGTGCTGGATCAAAATTGTGGTAGTTACCTCGTTTTCAGGAAATTACAGCAAGATGTTTCAAAGTTTAATTCAAAAATTAGCGAGTTATCCAAACGACTAGGTATCACTAGATCTTACGCAGAAGCACAAGTAATGGGTCGCTTCAAAGACGGAACTCCTCTGGGTTTATTCTCTTCTCCCAACTCAGTAGATCTATCAAAAGAATCATTATATAATAATGCATCTTTTGATGAAATCGATAATATCAAATACAGAAATTATGACGATTTAAAAGGAAACAAATGTCCGTTTCATGCACACATCAGGCAGATGAATCCTAGAAATGGTCTTCTGAAAGAAGAATCAAAATACAATCCAGATAACACGATGTCTACAATGGCACGACGAAGTATTCCCTATGATAATCATAATGGAGAGGTAGGGCTACTTTTCATGTCTTTTCAGAGAAATATATATCAACAATTTGTCAGGCAACATATTTGGGCAAATAGATATAATTTTGTTCCGTTAGAAAATCAAGAAAATCCAAATAATGGTGCGGGCTTAGATCCCATTATTGGTCAAAGAGATGCTGAAAACGGTGATACCTTCTTTCCTCAGCGATGGAGCACAAAATGGGATAAGCGTAAAAAAGTAGTTTTTGATTTTAGTGATGTGGTAAGCTTTAAAGGAGGCGAGTATTTTTATGCTCCTCCTATCTCCTTTTTCAAGAATTTAGTATCTAGCACAGAAACTACAGCTTAGAAGAATAGATTTTCCTGAAAAAAACTCATATTGACTTCTCACAAATGAGAAAGTAAAGAAGTTACATATGTTTTTCAGGAGTCTTATTCTATCCTTTTTTTTGTCCTCACTGCTACCTTGGACTTTATCAGGGCAATATGCTACATATTATTTTAATCACCTTACTACGAACAAAGGGCTGATTTCTCAGAATTACAATTACTATTTAAATAGAGATGCTCAAGGATTTATGTGGATAAGCTCTGCAGATGGAGTAAGCAGATACGACGGAAAAACGATAAAAAACTACTACGCAGGAACAAAAAACTCGATAAGCAATCCTACCATTACTAGTAATTTCTATAAAGATAAAAATCAAAATATTTGGTTTAGTACCTCTGAAAGTATTGAGTTCTATCAGCCAAAAATTGATAAATTTAAAGGCTTGAGTATTTGCTGGCAGAACAGAGCGTATATAAGCTCCTACTACCTAATGCACATTGATAATATAGAAGAGAAAATGTGGTTTAGAGTGAGAGATACGCTTTTTACTAGTCCATTGAATGCAATGGACATTAAAGCAGATTCAATGGGAGTATATCCGCTCAATATTCGATCAAAAATAATACCTACTACTAAAGGACATCTTCTTTTGATTCCGCTTTCTCAACGCAATGGATTATATATACATCTACTTTCAAAAGAACAGAAGCAACCAGAAGATTTAAGTATACACCTAAAAGACTTTGATGTAACTGATTTTTTTGTTGAAGATGAATTTCATTGCTTGGTAGGTACTGACAAAGGTTTGGTTTTGCTAAATATGAAAACAGGTAGCTTTCAATTATTCGATCAATTCAATGGGCAAAAGATAAATAATATACAAGACTTAGTGTCAGATGGTAGCGGTAAGTTAATTGTAGCTACTAGAGAATCAGGCATATTCTTTTTTAATAAAGCACGTAAAGAATTTGAAGCCCAGATGTATAGGTTTGATGGAGAAGAGACTTTTGCTTTCAAGCCAATAATAGAAAGAATACACATAGATCAGGATCGCACTCTTTGGGTATCTACGAAAGGACGAGGTATTTTTTATACTAACCTCGACAAAAGAAGATTTCAAGTAGCCCTTCAAACAAAAAGATTTCAGAAGAATGAAAAAAAGATTTCCTCCTTCATAAAATCTATCACAGAAGATAGCAAAGGAAATATTTGGTGTCTTACAGCCAAAGGTATTGCAATTACTGATAGTCATGGGAATGAAAAAAATGTACTCACAGAAAAAGTAAATAGAAAAATTCCTTTTAGAACTCATGAACCCTATTTCATTCATTGTGACAATGACGACAATATCTGGGTAGCAACTCAAGAAGGAGCTTACTTAATGAAGTCTGGAAGCAGCAGCTTCATTAAAGTACCTGTGGAAAATAAGGGGCATGATTACTCTATAGCATTTACACATATAGAGCAAGTAGCTACCTCAAAGATATTACTTTCTTCCGTGGAAGGGATTTATGAAGCTCAACTTAGCTACGACGGATTTTTATTAAAAAAGATAATAGGTAACAAAGAACGTTTTACATGGATACATGAGCTACCAGAGAGAAAGATCGTTCTTTTTAGAAACATCGAAAAATATTTTCATGTATATCGTTATGATGAAGCAAATTTCACTCCAGTTGATACTATAGAATTTGCGCCTTTTGTCAACTATATGGTCAATGACGCGAGTAGGAATTTAACTTGGATTGCAACACCAGAAGGATTATATACGATAAGTTCTGATTTCTTAATTGAAAAACAGTTCTTTCCAACTTCGATAATAAATAGTGTATTAATTCATAAGAAAACAAACTTTCTTTGGGTAGGAAGCAGTGAAGGTATTCTATGCTATAATCCAGACTCTATCAAATGGAAAACTTATGATATATCCGATGGACTTCAAGCAGAAGAATTTAACTTTTGGTCTGCAAAGAAGATGAAAAATGGAAAAATGGTGTTCGGGGGAGTCAATGGTATTAATCTATTTGAGCCAGATTCTATTTCTACTTTTGATTTGAAAGTAAATCCGAAAATTACAGCAATCGAAATCAATAATCTTCCTGTCACCCAACCTTTAGTTTGCTTGAATACTGGAGCTACTAATCCAACTTACCTAGAGCGAATCCGACTTGCAAGAAAGGATAATGCCATATTGTTCAGATTCTCGGCACTGGATTATTCTAATCCTGATGCAAATCTTTACAAGTACAAACTGATTGGAAGAGATAAAGATTGGGTCGATGCGGCACATGAAAATTTTGCTAGATATGCTGATTTATCCTATGGAGATTATACATTTGTATTACAAGCAACAAATTCTGATGGAGATTGGTCTAATAAAACTGCAACACTTCAAATTACAATTCCTCCCCCCATTTATCTTACTTCTTGGTTTTTAATATTATCGGCCATAGTCAGCCTTCTTATAATCTATTCATTGATAAGATTCAGATTTAAGCAGCTGAGAAAAAAGTTAGCGACAGCAAATAAGATCGCTCATCTTCAGAAACAAGAAGCCGAACTCAAACAAGCCAAAGCAGAAACGGAAAAGGCTGTGCTTCGCTTACAAATGAATCCTCATTTTATATTCAATAGCATGAACTCCATTATCAGCTATATCCTAAAAAAAGAAATAGATACAGCTTATGAATATCTCCAGAATTTTGCAAAGCTGATGCGCATGGTTTTGGATAGTTCTGAACAGCCTTTCACGGTAATAGAAGAGGAAATCGAATTACTTACGCTCTACCTAGACGCGGAGAATATGCGCTTAGGAGATAAACTCAAGTATGAATTTATAGTACATTCCAATGTTGATGTAGAAGAAGTTTTAATTCCTACTATGATTCTTCAACCTTTCATTGAAAATGCCATTTGGCATGGCATCTCTCCAAAAAAAGACAAAGAAGGCTTGATACAAATACGATTTGAGATAAAAGACAACCTACTTTTGTGTGAAGTCGAAGACAATGGCGTAGGACGTTCATATCATGATAGCACCCATCCATCAACTCATAAATCCAAAGCCTTGTCCATTACAAAAAGGCGTCTTGCCTTACTTTCCGAAGAAGTGGCCACATCTGCTCGCTATGAAATAGAGGACTTATACGACGAACAAAAAAATCCCTGCGGTACTCTAGTTCGTCTGTTCCTACCACTTTTGGATGAAGATTAAAATCATTCATTTATTCAAATAGGTGTTTTATTTGCTGGATTGATGTGTTCATCAGTTTGACTGATTTTGTATTGGGATTTGGAGTAGTTTTGAAGTCAATGATAGGAGAAATATATCATTTACAGAGCACTCTGTTGCAATCACCAAATATATTCTTGGACAATATTTTAGGGTACTAAAATGAGCAAAGACTCTCTAGCTAATTCAGATGCAATAAGTACATGGCTTAACCAAAGTACAGTAGTAGAACCTACCGATGGTTTACTAGTCATTTTTTTTATTCTATATGTCGCCAGTTTAGTAAATGAGCGGATCGTGAATTTTATTAAGCACAATTTTCCTACACTTTGGATGAAATCTGTTGTGCGAGCAGAAGAAAACAAAAGACGATTAAATATATGGCTCGTATCTTTTTTCATAGGAATTCTGATTAGTTTAATTCTAGATATTGATTTATTTGAAACGATTAGTAAGAGTGATATTGCTTATTACATAGAAGGGATTACAGATTATTATGAATCTGGGCAAAAGGTGAATATTCTTGAGTTAAAGAAAGCTGTTAAAAGCAATGAAATTACACTAAAAGTAGAAGTTGCATCTCAAGAAATCAGTAAGGGGAAAGAATTTTTTGTCAAGTTATTGGGTATTTTAATCACTGCTTTATTCCTAAGTTTAGGTTCAAAGTTTTGGCATGATATTCTAGATTTAGTTTTATTCGTCAAAAATGCACGACGGAAAATTCAGACTTTTGATCCTAAAGGAATAACAAAAGTAGATCAGATTGACCAATATCTAAAAGAAGATGAGTACAAAATCGCAAGAAAAGCTTTGCAAGCCAATATCAAAGAACTATCTGCTAAGTACAAAGGTGCTTCATTCAATGTAGGCTACGAGTACATTGAAAAACAACTGCGCCTCTGTATTATCGTTATTACTAGAACAGCAAAGAAAGTAGAGGAAATATCATACTTTCAACAAAGAAATTCACTTCAATATGCAACCGATTATGGTTATCGATTTCGATTTCCTGTGATTCATTATCAACTTACTAATGCCGCTATTCTTCCAAACTCAGGCAATGCTACGGCTGGAGGCGCTATTTTCAATAGAAATACACCTAACAACATAGGCACTTTCGGCTGCATAGTAGTGGATACAGAAAATGGCGAGCAGTATATTCTCACTTGCTATCATTGTGTCAAAGTGGAGGAGCAAAGATGGGAGCGATTTCAATCACTAGCTGTTAATAAAAAAATTATACACAATGAAATAATGTACATAAATAGTTACAATGAAAAAGCTGAATCTATCGGAGGAATTTATGCAGCTTACAGAGATAGTCGAATGGATATTGCCCTTGTAAAACCCCAAAAACGAAGTATTATTTCTGATTTCAAGTGGCTTCCCAACAAGACCGTTCCGTTTGGAGCGAGAAAAATCAGTGAAGAGGATATTGAAAAAAGAACGAAAATTTGGTTTTCTGGAAAGACCTCTGGCATTAGTGAAGCCTATATCATCAACTTTAGATTTGCAGAAAAGATTTATTATGGAGATCAGAAAGAACACCGATTAAATAACCTAATTCAATTTTCTAAAACAGCTTCACCTCCATATGAAAGACCTTGCGAAGGTGGAGATTCTGGTTCCATTCTATTAGATGCTGAAACAAAAGAAGCACTAGGGATGATCGTAGCTGGAGATGATCATTTTGGTTATGCCATCCCAATGTACGACATACTAGAAACTAATGGATTGACTACATTAAATGACTATCGTAGTCAAAAAGTGTTAAAAAAGAATTCGCAGTAATATATTATAAATAGCAGACTTTTGAAGTTTTTAAAAACTTCAAAAGTCTCCAAACACCTATTATTTTTTCACTTGCAAGGGAATAAATACTCTTATAGACACTATTACAACTATGAAAACATATATATCTGTCATATTTATTGCTCTAGCAACAATCACAACCCTACAATCACAACAGACTTATTATCTGACCTGGACTTATGCCTCAGACTCCTGCAAAGTTGCTCTCAATACTAAGAGTACAGGAGACTTCTCAGGTAAGTTATCATCATTGGAGGAGCTGAAAAAAGAAGTAGGTCCTGATGATACATTGGAAGTAAGCGTAGAAATTCCTAAAGATTCTTTTGAGTCATTGGTCTATCTAGATACTGATAACAAAAAAGTTTTAATGACTGCTGACGAACTTTACATGAATAGTCAACAAGAAGATTTCGAATTTAATACTAAAGAATATGCTAAATTTTTATTGAACAAACCTAAATACCCTTATCGTTTCACGCTGAACTCTAAAACGGATAGTTGCTCTATCGTTTTGGGCGATCCAAATAACTCAGCATCAAAAGCAGAGGGTGCTAATATGGAATTACTAGCATTGGATTTAAATATTCTTCGCAATGTAGAATATAATAACATACATTACAATGCCTTCGTACCTAAGGCTTCTAATATGAAAAAGCGAAATTCAATTGTAGTCATAGATTGTTCCATGCCTATGTCAGGTCAATCTAGTATTTATCGTTTGAAGGAAGATAGAGTGAAGCAGGAGAAGCCAAAGAAGAAAAAATTGAAGGAGAAAAAATTGAAGGAGAAAAAATTGAAAGAAGTACGCTATTTAAAGTATGGTGAGCATGTAAAGTTTTATCTGTACAATTTTAATCCATACTTATATAATGTTGTCATAGATGACAAACAAAGTGATGTAAACTACAAGATAGATAGTTCTTTCATTAATCGACTTCCTGAAAAGAAGGAAAGAGCAAAAGCTATGGGTGGCAGTAGAGAAGAAACGGCAAATAATGATACTGAAACAAATCCTTTAGAAAAAATACAAGCTTATGCCATAGCCACCAAACAACTAGAAAATTTCATCACTTCAGTGAAGGATAGTAAATTTCCTGATGCTAATCTTCTTACTCAAAATAAAATCACAATTACTCAAAACCTAGAAGATAAAGGACTTTCATCTTCTCAAGAAGTAGAAATACTCTACAATGAATTAGCAGAAAACATAAAATCAGACGAAAATATTAAAAAAATATATAAGGTTGCTCAATCTTTTTCTGCCCAATATGCGGAAATGCAATCATTATCATACACTTTGGAAGCTTTCATTCTTCCCGTTCAAATCAAAAGCTTCGATCAAGTCATCTTCGAGATTACGATAGAAGATAAAGAAGGCAAGGAAGTAGCGAGTAGAGATTATATCTACCAAATTATAGGAGGTATAAAAGTAGATCAAACGTTTGGTTTTGTCGTGCATGGCATACATGATGAAGAATATGCCTTGAAACCAGTCACTATCAAAGACACTATGATCACTGCTTTATCTAATGGTGGAATGGATACTACTATTAATGACGTCAATAAACGACAAATCATTGAGGATGAAAGTCCTAGTAAAGTTTCCATAGGGCTTAGTACAATGACGCATTTTTACTATCGAACGGGTTTTGTGAACATAGGACCTGAAATAGGCTTTGCATTTGATATTGGGGAGACTCAACGTATCCGATACTTACTAGGATTAGGCTGTATGTTTCAGGACGGTCGTCATCGGGTCTCGTTGAATGGAGGATTTTCATATGGTCAGTTTCAAAAACTAAGTGCCAATCAGTTCGTAGGCGATCTCTTAGATGGAAACGCTGTATCTGTTCCTAACCTAGTAAATAAAGGAAAATTATCTTGGTATTTCGGAATTAGTTATAATGTACCTATAAACACCAACAAGACGCAGATAACAAAGCTAAAGAATTGAACAGTATTCACTGCGGTTTTTGTGAGAGTGTAAATTTGTCAGATTTTGAAAATTTGACAAATTACCCTCAATTTCCCTTCATAACTTCTTGATTATCAATGACGCATCAATCTATTTTCAGGGGGAACGTAAGAAAAAATAAATAATGTGTAATTGACTGATAATCAATTGATGCGTTTTTTAGTTTTTTGCTAATGCTTTGCTGATTTTTCAAAAAAATTAGCAAAATCAAGGGTTCTGTCATATTATAAAAATTTTCTTACGTTCGCCCTGAATCTATTTTCTAATAAAAAACACAATACATTATGCAATACAATTATGCCTTCTTAGCAATTCCTTATGAAGAACTCAGCGATAAGAGTATGTTTTAATTTTTGAAGCACGATTTTTACAAAAAATTAAATATCTGATAATCAATAAGTTAACTCTGTTTTGACGTGTTTTATGTATCTTTGATATAATTAAATTTGTGAAATCAAGCTATATACTAATTTC
>JBCCRX010000144.1:0-14593 GCA_039201015.1 Bacteroidota bacterium
AAGCACGATCTTCTCTCGACCAAAAATCTTCCCCTTTACCCAGATTTCCGTCACATAAATACCACTAGCAAAACCACTCAAATCAAATGATTCTTGCCCCCGAAAAACACCTACTTGCTGCCCAACAAGCGAATAAAAGCGTATTTCTAGCTGCGAAAGTGGAATATCCTCATCCAACTCCAACTGAAAAAAGCCCGTACTCGGATTAGGAAAAAAATTCATCTCATTATATGCTACTTGCTCCGTAGAAGAAATTGGACTTAAGGTATCGCAAGGACTTCCTTCCCATTTTCCCAGCCGATAGTTCGGATGATTTGGTATAGAAAAGCCATTATAAGTAGGCAGATACACACCACGCTGTTCTACATTGCAAGCCAGTCCTTTTTCATTTGGATTATGAATGACATGAAGGTATTGGGTGCTATTAGCGGTATTGATGTATATTTTATTATCAGGGGCTAAATGTCCTTTGAAAAAACGGGTTGCTAAAGGAAAATCACTTCTACCATATTGAATAAATCCATCGTATTCAGCGACTATGGTTTCACTAGCTTCAATGTCATTTGCCCAAAGATCGTATTGAATGATTTGCTCCCACATAATAAAGTAAGCAAAACGAGAGTTTTCAGAAATAACGATGCCTGAACCAGCATTCGAATCAGTGGAAATCGCACTTTCAATGGTACGCTTATTATCTAGCCACCCTCTACAACGATCAAAATCATAAATGTCAATGTAAGTCGGCTCACCAAATCTGTGTGCGTGGGAGACAATATATTTAGTACCATCAGGTGTGAAAAATGATTGCCCTGCACCTGTTTGCGTAAGGCGAGCCCTAAAAATAGGTTGTTTTAGTATTTTAGTTCCTTCTGGAGTCAAAAGTACTCTATAAAAATAATTTTGAATACAACCTTCATTCGTTCTACAATAATGCTCAAGCAATATCCACCAATCTCGTCCGTTTCCGTGTTTTGCGGCTGTAATTCTACCAGGAATTAAAGTATCTTGTACCAAGTCTTCCATTTTTACAACTGCACCTAATCCATCATTTTCTCGCATATCAATTTCTGAATACCAAGTTTGAGTTACGAAAATACCATGACCCTTCCTTGCATGAAAGAAAGCATAAAGGTTAGTATCTCTTGGATGCGGAAGAGACAAAACACCTTGCTGAAGAAGATAACCTGCTCCTTCATTTCTATTTAAATTCTTGCCTCCTTCCATTATACCATAATTTTTATCATATATGTTTACGCCATTGGAAGAAAAAAGTAAATTCCCCTGTCTATCACAAATGGCAGTATTTGTACGGTTGTAACCATGTGAAGGAATTTTATTTACTGTAATATCCAGTACTGTATCAGGATTAAAATTCAAGAGAGATAGACCAAAAGAATCAAGTTCTGATATGTCTTCCCCTCCGTCATAACCCAGTATCCAAGTAAAATCGTGTTTTTGAGCGAAAAATAGGCTTGGTAATGTCACTAAGCCTAGCAGTAATAATTTCATATAATCAACTATTTTATCAAGACTACTTTCTTAATGTCTTTTTGAGCCCCATCTAAATATAGATAAGCAAGGTAAACACCCTCTTTCAAATGACTAATAAGGATTTTCGTATTTTGACTTTCTAAAGATTGGTTTAATACTATTCTACCTGAAAGATCATACAATTGAAAACTGATATTTCGCTCCACATCAAAGTTGTCAAGCACTATGTTGAGACTTGTATATACTGGATTAGGAAATAGTGTCATACCGAATACTTCATCTTCGATGATTTGATCAGATACTAGGATAGACGTTGAATCTAGTACACGATTCTCTACTATACCACATAAATGGTCATCTTTCCAAGTATGTGCTTCAACTATGGTATTGTATAAAATACGAGCTTTATAAACAGAACGACCTCCTTCTTTTGGGCATTGGTTCGCCACCTCAAAAAGCATTTGGTTGTCTGCAATAACAAGATCAATGTCATTATTGAGTAAATAGAGTAGGTAAAAATGATTCACAATTTGTTCATTTTGTCCTAGTATATTTGCATTTATCAGTAGACTGTTTTCAAAACGAGTACGCTCCAATAATTCGTTCATATTCTTCCCTAAATCAGTAATTATATCACTATATCTAGTTTGTATTTCTTGAAAATCTCTAATATTTCTTTTTTGAAATTCAATTAGTTCGTCTTTCTCTGTTTCACTTACTTCATTTTGATAATTTGATTGAAATTGCGCTAATAATTCAATCATTTCTTGCATAGCCATTCGTAATTCATTTAAATTGCTATTGGTTATCAAGTTTTCAAAATCAAAATGCTGTTGTAGCTCCTGTAATTCTGCTAGGTCGGTATGCTGATATGTTTGATAGAAGTCTTGTAATTGTTCATTTGATTGTAATGGATTGATGTTTTTACTAAGCCGACGGTACAAATATTGTTTTGACTCCCAATTCAGCATTTCCTTGTAGGGAGACACTGTGAAATCAGGACGGTTGGCAATGCTTGCTAAACGACTACTCTGTGTGTTTAAGCTACTATTTAGATTACATTCAAAATTCTCATCACAAGTGGCAACTGCTAGTATTTCTCTATCGACAAAGAAATTAACTGGTTCTACATTTTCTAGCATAGCATTACTTGGTCTAAAATTATCATTAGGGTCAGAATTATTCACTGAAAATTGAGATAGATTTACTACCCCTACATCAGAATCCTCATGCACCGCCCCGTATTCCGTATAGCCTGCTGCCAACCACCGATTTGCCCGATGTCTTTGCTGTCCTGTATTTTCATCCGTAAAGACTTGCTCTCCAATGACTGTCCCCACCTCACACACCAAGCCACTCCTACTCGTGACTGCACTACTGCCAATACTGTTTTCATTTAAAGCCGTTCCTTCACAAGAACCTGAAAAGTTGAGCATTTCTCCTTTCACCACCAAGTTGTTGCAACAATAACTCACGTCTGTACTCGCAAAAGCAGTAATGGCTTTTCCTTCCAAATTAGCATCATCTTGAATATCGCTCTCGCTGATTAAGACATTGTCACTATCTCTGATGTCTATACCTACACCAAAACCACCCGTCGCAATAGGATCACCCTTCAACATCATCGTATTCCCCCCTTCTATATCCACATTATTCGCACTGACTAGTCGAATACCATGCGCAAAAGGCTTCCTTGCTACTTCATTGAGCGTTTGTATCGTCAAATCATTGTTTTCGATTTCCAAATAGCCGCCTTGTCCACCTGCATTGTGTATACTGATGAAAATGCCATCTATTTCTGCAAAGGCGTTGGTCACAGGCACGTATTCGTATTGGTTCAAGTCAATTTCAATCGTGTTGTTTTTGATTTTGGGACTACTTGCGAGGTGATTGAAGAATATCACGCCTCCTTCTGCTGCTTCGATTTGGTTGTTTTGTACTTCTACTTTCTCTCCTAAAAAGAAATCTTGCGTTAAGACTCCGATATTGGCACTAGAAATCGCATTATCGTCTATGCCACACGAACTACCGATAGCAGCAATACCAATGTAGGCACGATCAATTGTATTATCGGAAGCATTCAGTCTAGAGTTCTGATCGGCGTAGACGGCAGTTCCGTTGCTGACTTGTAGTTGTCGCACACTCTGGTCGTAGCGCAAATCTTCAAAAACGGCATCAAAGACATTCAGCCAAGTATTGGTAGCAGCGATACCGTAGTGCGTATCTCGGAAGGTATTGGTGGCGGTGGTGCTACTGCTAGCCGTTCCGATTTGGAAAAATTGCTGATCATTTCCCGTGTTGAACATCCGAATCCCGAAATCGCCCCATCGCCCGTTGTTCAAGGCACTGCTACAACTGAAAATATTGTTCGATAGCCCTAAATTGATCGGAATACGCCTAATCAAGATACCAATTCGATTGCGATCAAAGGTATTGCTGAGGATATTGAAACTAGCCGTTCCTTCTAGCTCTACCGCCACATCTGCATCGGAAATCGTGTTGCTAGTCAAGGTCAAATTACCATCGGATTCCACCTTTATGTTTTTCCACATATAGTCATTGCAGGAGCGCACATTGGCTTGCGTAATCGAAAAGTTGACATTGGGTCGGACGATGATTTGGGCGTCGGGTTCCATCAAGACATCGCCACCCAAGATCGCAAAATCCGTGTCTATAATAAGCGTTCCACCAATCTGTATGCAGCCACCCGTCGTATTATTGATGTTGGGTGGAAATCCTGTAGTAGAGATATTGGTTGTGCCATTGGGTGGACTACCGATTTGGGTGGGATTGGTACAGCTACAGTTGAAAGTATTGGGGCAAGGCTCGTAAGTGACATCTATGGCTTCGGTGACTGTTCCACAAGCATTCGTTACATCATGGATGACGCGATAAGTACCTGCTGCTGCATAAGTATGCGTTGGATTGGCAAGACTGCTAGCTGCACTGCCATCTCCAAAATCCCAATTGTGGGTAATGCCACTTGCCGTCGTATTGCTGGTAAAAGTAGTTACGCCATTGGTACAATCGACGGAAAAGGTAAATCCTGCGTCCAAAGCAGGTAAATTAGGGTCTTCTAGTTCAAACGTAGTGCTGACATCATCACAATTGCTATCCGACACCCGTGCTAGGGCAAAACTGGTGTAAGGGCAGAAAGTACCCGTAAATCTAGCTGTGTAATAAAAAGTTTGACAATTCTCTACACCGCCGCTCGCTGCGCCTATTGTGGTTATCAATTCGACTTGATTATCGTTTGTTACCATCGTAAAAAGGAAAGGATCATCTGCAGGATTATCCGTAACAAATTCAAATTCGGGTGGCAAAAAGTCGATGATTTGTACCGCATTGAGATTTTGTTCGCTACCATTGCAGACCGTCAGTTCAAAACGATAATCACCATCGTCCTCTACCACAAAGTTTTTGCTGATCGAAGTCAATGGATTAGCAACAATTTCAATGCTTTGAACATCATTACTGCTTAGGTAGCAACTCGTTGGATCATTAGGGGCTACCTCTAGCATTACATCTAATATCTGTCCAGCACTCACGCCTGCATCCACCGTAAACACAGCTTGAATCGTTCGACTTTCTTCAGGCGCAAAACTACTCAAAGTAATAGCAGTGCCATTTTCAAATACACCCGTGGCTTGCAGTGTCAGTCCTGTCGGCACGGTGATATCGACATCCAAATCGCCCGACGGACTACAGCCATTGAGTAGCTCGTAGTCAATAATGACTTGTCCACCTTCACAAACTTGAGCATTACTAGGTGTTGGATTAATAGTAATGGACTTTTGTTTGGTAATCCGAATATCATCCACCAATAAATAGGCTCGGTTGATGTCTGCGGTGAAAACAATTGGCGTGATTTCAGGATAGACGACTAAATACGCCCAATTTTCAGTATCTGTGGCGGGTTTGGTAATAGAAATACCCGTTGAACGCACGATAGGAGTAGTGTTGTTGTCAATCTCGTAGCGAGCCTTAATTTGCCAGCTAGGATTCGTTCCTGTCCAAGCTGGATTTTGATTAACAATAACTCGTTCTGTTCTCGCTCTTTCTTGGTCGTCCTTGAAATCAGTAGATAAGAAGCTAATCAATACGCGCGGATCGAAAGAAACACAACTGTTTCTGCTTTGTACAAACATATCAATATCCACAGTCTCACCAGGTTCTATTTCTTCTCGCAAAGGAAGCACTAAACCTTCTCTTCCGAGTATTTCTCCCGTGGCGGCATTTAGTGCATGTCCCATACCTACATATTGGTTTCCACTCATAGACGGAATGGTATTTATGGCAGTGAACCCATTGCATTGAAATTCTCCAAAATTGAAAAAAGGGTTGTCTTCTCCCACCCTTCCTAAATCAGGTGTATTAGCACTAATATCAGTTTGGTCAAAGCGATAGCCATAAGCAGAAGCTCCTTGTAAATCGGGATGACCTTTTACGCTTAGTCTAAATTCTGGAAAAATATCAGCAGCACCATTAAACCCTATTTCAAAACACTCAAAATCACCAATGCCCAAAATATCGCAATCTTGACATGCTTGTGCATCACATGCCGAGACGATGATGTAAATAACTCCTTCATCACAAAGTGTCCCATTGCAAGCAGTCAAGGAATAATCAATGGTGTAAGTGGCTTGTATGTCGTCTGTAATCGTAATCATTAGGCTAGTACCATCATCCGTCACCGTAAAATTAGGATCACTTGTGGAGGTATAGTCAAAGTTCTCGTAGCTGTTCGTCAAATAGTCATTTGCTACTATATCTGCAATAGGCAAATTTAATGTCAAATCTTCTCCATTGGCAGGGTAAAGTACGTAAACATCATCTTCTATAATGACATCGCATCCACCGCCATTTGGTAAGCTACATCCAGCTTGATTAATGGCACCTACTACGTCATAACCAATCAAGTAGAGTGCTTGTAACTCTGTACATGTCAATTGACCTCGAATTGGTGCTACAAAACCACTGCTAGTTCCCAGTGCAGGGAGGCGAGGATGTAAGACATACTGCTCTGCTCCTTGATCGCAGTTGATGTTGAAATGGCTGAGTAAATTGGTTATTTCGCTTGGAATAAAAGGTTCACCATCTATGCTAGCTAAATCTATACCGTCATTTCTGAAAGAAAGACTACAATCGGAAGTCGGATTATTGCTGAGTTGATACGTATGCGCATTACAGCAACTTCCTGATGTGGGAGCAATAAGAAAATTATTCTCCGTCTCAGAAAATAAGTATTGATCCCAACGACTATATGCTTGACCATCAATGACCTGATCTCTTCCGTTGATACCTATAGGAACGCCTGTTTCGTCTATTAAAGAATTGAGACCTAGTATATGTAGTGCTTCGTGCAAAGCCACTGTGTAGAGGTGAAATTTTCCATTATCATTAGCAGTAGGTGCATTGATTAAATCAGTGAAAAACTGATTTTCGTAAAATTCATTTAAGCAGATTATTCCGTGGATAGCTCCAAGCTCAAAATCACTTGCTCCAAATAATATCTTCTCTACTACACTATTTGCAATACCACAATCTCGACGACTCCAAAATGGTGATCCCCAAGCTAGATCGCTACTTCCTTCATTCCTCTCTTTTTCGATCAGAATCGTAACAATGCCATCGTCAACAGTAGTAGTGATAAGCGTATTCAAATAAATAAATACGGCTCTTCGGTTATTTTTGTGGAAGATGAAAAAAGTACTTTTTTTATCTTCCATAATAAGGGAATTTTGTGGAGAGAAGGAACTATATAATTCCTTCTCTCCACAAAATTCCCCGATGAGCCATAAATACTTCACAGACAACATCGCGTTCCTCTACGGTGATGTTAGGTTTGAAGCCTATATTGAAAGGGCCGATTGCACATTGCTCTGAAAAAGAAGTAGATTCTAGTTCTAATTCTGCAAGCGTATAGCCATTGCCGAAGCGATCAAAATAGGCAATGTCTGCTGCCAATGGTGGATCAGGGCGTATATAGTTTTCTAAAAGGCTTGCTCCCACAGAATTACAATCCGCAATCCTCGCCGTAAAAGTCGTATTGCTCGCTACAAAGCCTTCCGTCAAAATGATTTGATTGCCTGCGGTGGAGGTCACATCGTCGTTTGTGGCAATGGTGGCATTGGAAGAAAGCTGATTTTTGGCACGGTAGAAATCTTCGGCCAGGGTGGTATTATTGAGTGTGAGATTTTCTACACAATCTACATCAGGGCAATCCATCGCATCATTTTGTTGCGCACCGAAAAATTGCAATTGATCGAGTGCGACTATGCTGCTTGTGCCTGCATTGAAAATGACCGCAAAGCGAAAACGCACTGAACCATTAATACTCAGACCTGTGGTGTTTTCTACCGTCCAGTCACTGGTCGTTCCAGTAGCAACGTTCAAGACTTGCTGATGGTAAGAAATGCCATCATCAAAGCTGACTTCCAGATAGAAAGAATCCACATCTCCCAGCATTTGATAAGCAAACTGAATGCGTGTGACTGTTCCTGAAAGATCAAAACAAGGACTTTCTAGGAAAGCGGTCACTTGGCTGCCGCTAAATGTAGCGTCCGTTTCCGAGTAGGCAAAACCCGAACCGTTTTGTGGGGTGGTATTGATGCCCGTCACCGTCGGTGCAGCAACGGATGTAGTCGTCCAAAATACACTATTGGTGCTGCTACTTGACCAACCGCCGCCTGAATTGGCGAGATTGTTATCGAAGCTGACGCCGTAGAATTGTGCTGATCCGTTGAGTGAAAAAAGGAAAATGAAAAGAGCGGAAAAGAAGCCATGTAAAGAGCTTTTCATATGCTTTTCGTTTGTTTTTTTGAAAGAATATTGGCGGAAAGAAGGGATTTCGCTTTTTGTCATTTGCAAGGTATGGTTTTTTATATGATTATACAAAATATGGTAATTTTTTTGTGATTGGATACTAGTAATTCTTACTTTAGACTTTATTCACAATAATATTTTTAAGGAGTAGAAAGTCTATTTTTTCAACCCTTTCGAGCGAGTTAAAAATTTTTGTGAATAATCACTTTTAGATATCTTCAAAGAGAAGGCACGGATACTTTTGAAGTTTTAGCATCGGTGAAACTCAATTTGCATCAAGCTGTCAAACCTGCCTTGTTGCACGGCAGACAAACTTCAAAAGTCTATCATTCTTTTCACGCATTTCCATGTGAGAATTGCTACTCGAACGCAACCTTTACCGCCGCTACACCATTGATATTGCTAGCAAACCTTCTCAAAATTGGGTTGCAAGCAGCAAAAGGCTTTGATCTTACCGTATTTTTCGTTATCCGAAAATCACCCAATCCTCAAAATTTATACTTCAACTGCGCCGCTACTTCTGACCTTAAATTTCCAGTAATCTGATCTACGCCATTGCCAAAGGCCTCTTGATTGTTCCAAAAAGTCCTTGCATAGCGGGCTTCCAACGTTAGATTTCGGATACCGCGATAGCGAACATTAAGATAAAAACGACTGCCGCGATTGTAGTAAGCGGGAATAGAGAAGGTATAGATCAAATTGCTCTCGAAATGATAAAAACGCGTAGCAAAACCTTCTGTATCGAAAAGGGCGTAGCGGGTACTGAAAGAAATCGGGAAAGCGATCGGTCGATAGATGATGTCTTGCAAGATACCGAAACCTTTATTGCGCTCTGTGTCCATACCATTGTCGCTGTAGCCCCAATCCAGTCGTGTCCGCAATTCTAGGCTTTTGTTGATTTTTTTGGAAAGGTGCAAGCGCGCTTGAAAGACGCGAACTGGTGTAAGGAAATCCGTTTTGCTTTCGTTGTTGGGTGCATTTTGCTCTTTTACTTCGTAGCGAACTTGCAGATAAGTTTCCAGATCGCGTTTTTTGTAAAAGCGCAAACGACTCCTAAAATCGTAGCCCGTCGAAGGTGCATCGGTGCGGAAGCGCAACCACGGATGCTGATAGATGTCAAAATAACCACTCCACTCCCACCGAAAAGCAGGACGAACCACCATACCAAAATACAAACCATTTTCATTTCTCGCCGCCGTACTTTCCCCGAAAGCGTTGGCATTTAAAGCAATATAATCACTAGCATAGTAGCGATGCAAAATGGCAAAATCTACTTTACGATCTAAGCCAATTAGGGCGGCATTGAGTGTAGCCAAACCACCATTTTCGGAGATTGCAGTTTCTCCAAAAAAGTTGATGTTTTTGTAGATATAAGAGTAATCTACACTGGCATTCCACCAACGATCGCCTCGAAAAAAGAAACGATTGTAAGGCTGTTCTCTAGGCAGCAAAGCTCGATTGAATTGATCGTAAATAGCATTGAAACCAATGTGCCAATTGCGCTGCCGATATTTGACATTGCCACCGACACTTGCCTGACGAACGGTATTTTGTTTGGCTATTTCATTGAGATTTCTATGAAAACCTGTATTCAACAAAGAAGTAAATCCGATGATTTCATCCGTGAATCCGTCGAGCGTATCTCTTTCTAAAGCATTGCCGTCGGTGGCGAGATAAGACCCAAAAGCGGTCACTTCTAAATGTTCTCCAAAAGCAAAGGTCGCGCCGCCGCCGCGTAGAAAACCAACTTCACTTACAGAAGTATAAGGACGCAAAGTTCGAGCTGTTTTTTTGATGTCCATGACTAGATTGCTCTTTCCATAGCCGAAGCCCGAGTTAAGTATCAATCCTTGCCCCAAACTTACCATATAATCCCCCAGCGCGACGGCACGTATGTTTTTGTTGTAATCTTTCAAAAAAACATGCGCTGAATAAAAATCAAAGCCTTCATTCCTATTGACGGATTGAAAAAACGGTTCACCTGGGTCTTTTTCTGCAGTGATGCCGTATTGGAATCGGTTTTCGTAGCTGTGCTTATAGCGCACATAAAAGCGATTCGGATCGCCCAGAAAACGGCTTTCAGGACTTACTTCGTCCGTGAAACCACGCTCTCTTTGCAAACGCCTCTGCCAGCGTAAGTAAAGCTCGTTGCTGCCAGATCGGAGCATTTGTTGGATTGGAACGCGATAGTCATTGATATCTCGATCTAGGGTAACAAAAGGTAAAATCAATTGTATGGTTGCCGCATCAAAAGCAGCGATTGCTTGCAATTCATAAATGGCTAGCAAGTCACCTGTTCTGGCTCGGTGGTTTAAAAAGTTGGCAATTTGTATCGAACTTAATAAGCCCAATTCTTCCAAATCTTGCTGACTTGCTTTGTTCAGTGAAATAGGACGCTCTATGTAATATTCCAAATATTCATAAGCCGTATTAAAATCAAATTCGCCTTCTGCCCCCACATTTTGAAGGAGGTCTTCTAGCAGTGTTTTAGTGTCCGTATTGATTGTAGAAAATAGGGTGTCTGATTGGGAGAATGCCTTATTCAGGATTATAATAAAAATACAACATAGAATACCTTTAATTTGTGACATAAATTACATAATTAACAGAACGACGCGTTTTGATGAATATAGAGGAAAAATTATTCGAAGAGTTCCAAAAAAATTACTGTGTAAATTATCCTAACTTATTTGGCTGACAGTCAATTTTTGCTGACAAATAAGCAAGTGATCTGAAATATCCTAGAATTATATTTTGTATATAAAAATCACAATGTGTAAAATGAATCATTGCCATTATTCTAATCTACCTAATTTGATTTTGAAGACTTGGTAATTTGCAAAAAAATACTACTTTTACTTCTATGATTTGCACAAGATAGTGAAACCGTATTCAAATACAAAGCACTAGCATCCACTTATATTTAATGGTCATCCTGACCTGTTTTTGCCTTACCAATTCTGATCAAATAGCGCCATAGATTTTTCAAGCGTAGGAGTACAAATTTATAGAAACGAATGCCCTATTCGTATGATAAGACAGTTTGTTTTTTGCGAACGTGTATTCTATTGAACGATAATTTTTCGTAATGTATAAAATGTAGATTACGAGTATCTTGTCCATATGTGACTTAGTTTCAGATTTTGCTGGCTCTATGCCGATTCAAATTGAACACACCTGTAGTCAGCAACTTACACATTGAAGAAAATTATTGCTCAGTAGAATGGCAAACGTGTACAAAGTCTTGTCTTATCATTAATTATTCATCAAATTATAAAAATCAAGTTTCTAATGAGCGAAGCAGTTACAATTACACAGGAAGAACTAGATGCTTTAGTTGCCACCGCCAACGAAGCCCTAGAAGTCGCCAATAACGGGCTGTTCACAGGCAACAATACTTGGATGCTTGTCGCTACGGCGATGGTGTTCATTATGCACTTAGGTTTCTCCACCTTGGAAGCGGGCTTTGTACGACAAAAAAATGTTGTCAATATCCTATTCAAAAATGCCATGATTATTTCTATTGGTATTTTGACCTATTATTTAGTAGGTTTCAACTTGATGTATCCTGGCTTTGAAGAAGATGCTACTCAAAAATTCATTGCTTTCGCTGGCCCATTTTTGAATCCAGGCGAAGACTATTCTCCGATCGGATATATGGAAGGTGCTTATACTTACTGGACTGATTTCATTTTTCAAGCGATGTTTGCCGCCACCGCTGCCACGATCGTTTCTGGCGCAGTAGCGGAGCGGATCAAAATTGGTTCCTTTTTGGTGTTTGCTACCCTACTCGTCGCTGTCAGCTATCCGATTACAGGAAGTTGGCAATGGGGCGGAGGATGGCTAGCAGACAAAGGCTTTCACGATTTTGCAGGTTCTACCCTCGTTCATGCTTGTGGAGGCGCGGCTGCTTTGGTGATGGCAATTTTGCTGGGCCCACGCATCGGAAAATATAAAGCAGACGGCAGCATCAAACCGATTCCTGGACACAGCATGCCGCTGGCTGCCATTGGTGTATTCTTGCTCTGGTTTGGTTGGTATGGTTTCAATGGTGGTTCTGTACTTTCGGGCGATCCAGAGGGCGTTTCTTTGGTCTTTACTACTACTTCACTAGCCGCCGCTGCTGGCGCAATTGGAGCATTTGTCATTTCTTCTGTTGCTTTCAAATCACTGGATCTTTCAATGGTGCTGAATGGAATGCTGGGTGGTTTGGTGGGCATCACCGCAGGCGCGGATGTTATTGCGCCGCACCTCGCCATTATTGTTGGATTGATTGCGGGCGCAATTATTCCTCTATCCGTAGTAATGTTTGATAGATTGAGAGTAGATGATCCCGTTGGGGCGACTTCTGTTCATTTGGTTTGTGGTATTTGGGGAACGCTTGCTGTTGGTCTTTTTGCCCCTGATAAAAGTTTTGCGATTCAATTGCTTGGTACGCTTTCCGTAGTTGCCTTCACGGCTGTTTTTGCCCTTTTGTTCGGAATGCTGATCAAAGCGACTATGGGCTTGCGCGTCAGTGAGGAAGAGGAGAAAGAAGGTTTGGATTTAGGGGAGCATGGAATGATCGCTTATAACTAATTGGTGATTCGGTGATTTGATTGTGGGTGATTGGAACTTGAATAAAGCAGTCCGATCACCAAATGATCAAATAGCCAAAATAGATAGTCTGTCCATATTTTACTTGAGGCAGACGTGCTTCGTTGTGAATGGTGTGGCGGCAAAGTCCTGAGAAAGAAAGAGAAAGTATAGATTTTCAGTGCCTTGCAAAAAGCGAGCTTCTGTGCTTATTTTTTCGTGCTTCCCAAACGGGCTATTGCTGTCGCGCTTTTAATACAGTGTAAACTAAGTTTATTTGTATTTTAAACGAGGGCATTTAAGGGAGCAAAAAGGATTTTTGAAAAATCCTTTTTGCTCTCTCAACCCTTGTTCGCCGCCGTCGAAGACGGCGGCAGATAGGTTTTTTGAAGCTCGAAATTCTAAGGGATTTCTCGCTTCTCAAAAATTGGAGAAACTTAGATTACACTGTATTTAATAGTGCTTTAGAAAAAATCTCCGATATGATAGAAATTTAATTTTAGAACAAACTCAATGTTATTATGAAAAAGAGATTTACTCAACTGAGCATGTGCTGTATTTTTAGTATATTGCTACTATTGGTGTTCACTAGGGAATTGACTGCGCAAGAAGAAGCAGCTAACTTTAGCTTTGCTGTGAGCCTTAATTCAGATCAATTCTTTGGTTTTTATCCATTTTTTCAAGGTGCTTACAGTGTGAACGACAATGTAGATTTTACCTTCTACGGCATTTTTTGGTCGGGCGGAACTGGTGGCGGCTGGGGAAATTGGACAGAATTTGGTATCGGCGCGAGTTTTGCGGCAGGAAATGGTTTCAGCATCAATCCGCAGCTTGGTGTGCTTGGTGGTAATTTATTGTCTTCAGGTGCTGGTGGACCTGCTGTTTTCTTCGATGGTCTCGTACCTAATCTGACTATCGGTTTGGATCAAGATAAAGTAGAAGGTCAAATCTATGCTGGATTTTACGCGCCTACACGCGACAAAGTTGATGGATTGGGCACTACCTTATCCTTTTTACACTATTGGATCAATGCAGGCTATAAAATCTCTTCACTGGTTTCAGCAGGATTGCACTTTGAGCATTTGATTAACACAGGTGGTTCTGAAGTAGAAGAGTCCGCAGACGTGTATCAATGGTTTGGTCCTTACATCCAATTCACTAAACCAGGCGGCGGACCTTATGCAAGGCTATCAGCAGGCGGTGATTTCCTCGAAGAGAATGATTCTTTTTTTAAGCTAACGGCTGGATTTGATTTTTAGAAATTCAAATTCTGCGCGTACACACTTACGTTTCGCTGATTTGAAAATCAAAAAATCAAAATATAGGGTTTTCTTATAAAATTCGATGCGCTATTTTATAGCAGCTAAATTGCGAAGTAGGATGTTTTCTGAAACACTTAAGAACATAAGCTAAGGCTTAGTTTTTTGCAAAAATATAGTGTATGTATAACTATTTCTGAGTTTTACTTGCTATTGTAAGAAAACCCTTGACTAAAATACAGGGGTTATTGTAAAAATCGTGTGGAGAGAATAAGCGATATTATTTTTCTCTCCACAAAACGCTTTTGGCTCTAAATGATTTCATTTGGTCGAGTATCTTTAGAAAGATATCGCCAACTATTAAATTTCGTTTGTTTTCGTTTAGAAGGACGTCAGCCTCACGCCTAAGGCGGACACGGTGAGGCGGACAGGTCGAGTCCTTC
>JBCCRX010000145.1:0-14582 GCA_039201015.1 Bacteroidota bacterium
CTCACGTTTCGCTGAAATCTATTTTGAAAAAATGAATTTGCAACAGAAGTGCTACATACAATTGAAATTTTTCTGCGAAAAATTTCAATTACCCTTCTGGACAGAGAGAAAAAATCAAAATTGAAAATTTTGATTTTTTCTCTCTGTCCAAGCGTCCTTTTTTATTGTATAAACAGTATTAAATTTTGATTTTTTGATTTTTAAATCAGCGAAACGTAAGTACATAGGGAATTGCTGAAAAAATTAACGAGTCGTATCAATTCAACAACTCGTACACTCCAGCAATACCTTGTCCGCCACCTACACAAGCGGTCACCATACCGTATTTATTGCCACGACGACGCATCTCACCAAACAATTGCGTAGAAAGTTTTGCGCCTGTACAACCCAGTGGATGCCCTAAAGCAATCGCGCCACCATTGACGTTGACGATTTCTGGATTCAAACCTGCTTCTTGAATGACGGCTAAAGATTGGGCAGCAAAAGCTTCGTTCAATTCAATCAATTCAATATCATTCAACTTTTTGCCTGCTTGCTTCAAAGCTTTTGGAATCGCTACACAAGGACCAATGCCCATGTAAAGCGGTTCTACACCACCTACTGAGCAAGCCGCCATGCGCGCAATGGGCTCCAAACCTAATTTTTTGACCATATTTTCACTCATCACCAAAGTGAAAGCTGCACCATCAGAAGTTTGAGAGGAGTTGCCCGCCGTCACGATACCGCCTTGTGCAAAAACAGGTCGCAAACGACCCAATGCTTCCATAGAAGTAGAGCGACGAACACCTTCATCCATCGCGACGGTGTGCTTATGCTCTGCGCGCTTGCCTGCTTGCACGAAAACTTCTGTCACTTCTACGGGTACAATTTCATCATTGAATTTACCTTCATCAATGGCTCGCGCCGCTAGAGTATGTGAGCGCAAAGCAAATTCATCGGATTGCTCTCTTGAGATACCATATTTTTTGCCTACTGCTTCGGCTGTGATGCCCATTCCAACTACATAGTCGGGCGTGTCCTTTGCTACGTGATAACTAGGTGCGAGTTTGTAACCCGTCATCGGAATACTACTCATACTCTCCGTACCACCAGCAATATAGATTTCGCCCATGCCTGCTTTGATCTTTGCCACAGCAATAGAAATGGTTTCCAAACCAGAGGCACAGTAGCGATTGACAGTCATGCCTGGTACTTCTTTGCCCAAAGATCGAATAGAGATTTGACGACCAATTTGCAGACCTTGCTCACCTTCTGGATTGGCGCAACCGACAATAACGTCATCTACTAGCTTTGGGTCAAGTTCTGGTACTTGTGCTACCAAGTGCTTGATTACATCTACTGCCAAATCATCGGATCGGTAGTTTCTGAAGCCCCCTTTTTTTGCGCGTCCCACTGCGGAACGATAGGCTTTTACTATGTATGCTTCCATGTTTTTTTATTTAGAATATCGAATATCGAATATCGAAGAGGGAATATTGAATATCGAAATGAATAGGTCGCTTTTGGGAAATTTCGTGATTCCTTATTCAAAATTCATTATTCGTTATTCAATCTATTTGTCATTGAATTAATTCCTAAGTGGTTTATTGGTAGTGAGCATGTGCTGAATGCGCTCCATCGTCTTGGGTTCTGCAATCAGACTGAGCATTGCCTCTCGTTCGATATCTAGCAAGTACTGCTCCCCGACCTGTTGCATTCCCGTCAAATCGCCTCCACATAATACATAAGCGATCTTTCTAGCAATTTTGATGTCGTGTTCTGAAGCATAATTACCACGATAGAGTTCATTGGCAGCAGTGTAAAGTGCACCCAGACCAGTTCGTCCTAATACTGTAATATCTTCTCTAATGATTGGTTGGGTGTAGTTATCCGCCAACTCTAGCACTTTGGCTTTGGCTTCGCTGATATTGCGCTTTACATTCAACACGACTTGATCTTTTTCTGCTAACAAATAGCCTTTGTCGAAGGCTTCGTGCGCAGAAGTAGCTACCGACCCCAATGCAATGGTTTTAAATTTTTCGATGATCGTTGGAATCTGAACATCGCCTTCAAAAAACTGATCGGAAGCTCGAAGTGCGAACTCTTTCGTACCTGAACCAGCAGGCAGAATACCGACACCTACTTCTACTAAACCAATGTAAGATTCCGCAGCCACCATCGCGGCATCGCAGTGCATAATCGTTTCGCAGCCACCACCGAAGACATAACCTTGCGTGGCAGCCACCACTGGAATGGAGGAATAGCGACAGCGCATCGTCGTTTGCTGAAACAGATTTACTGCCATATTCATTTCTTCCCATTCTTGCTGATAGGCCATTTGCGCCATCATCATCAGATTCGCACCGACAGAAAAATTGGTCGCATTGTTTCCAATGACCAAGCCTTTCCATTCGCCTTCTTCTGCAATACGAATAGATTCATTGATGCCGCGCAATACACCTTCGCCCATCGTATTGGCTTTGCTCTGGAACTCTAAACACAGCACGCCCTCACCAATATCATGCAGCGTGGCTTCACTATTTTTAAATACAGGTGATTGGTCGCGGTAAGTATCCAAAATAATGAAGTCCGCGCTGCTTGAAACTTCTTGATAGGATTTGCTGGCTATGTCGTAATACAAACGTTTGCCATTTTCATTTTTGTAGAAACTCTCGTGTCCAGCAGCCACCATTTCTTCTACCCAATCGGCTAGGCTTTCGCCGTATTCTTTGGCTAAGTCAATGCCTTTTTGCACACCATAGGCATCCCAATATTCGAATGGTCCGAGTTCCCAAGCATAACCTGTACGCATCGCGTCGTCTATGCTGTAGAGATCATCCGAAATTTCTGGAATTCGATTCGCGGAATAAGCGAATAGCATTGCAAAATATTCCTTCAAAAATCCACCTCCTTTATCTTCTGCATTGATCATGGCGCGAATACGATGCGGAATGGAATCTATTTGCTTGGCAGATTTTAGACTCGGAATGTTAGGACGTTGACTGGGTTCGTATGCTAAAGTCTTTAGATTCAAAGCTAATACTATCCTGCGCCCTTTTTCATCTTTTTCGTTGGTTCTCTTATAAAATCCTTGCCCTGATTTTCTACCTAGAAAACCATTTTCCAATAAAAAATCGATGTAGGCTGGATTGCTACCAATGGTGCTGATGTATTCGTCGTGAGGTGTCGCACTTTTGACAAATTTCGTCACTTTATCATTCGTATCCAAGCCGACCAAATCTTGCAAACGGTAAGAACCTGTTTTAGGTCTGGCAATAGCAGGACCCGTCAGCGCATCTACTTCTTCTATTCTGAGGTCGTGTTTTTCGGTGAGTTCCAATACTTTCACGCCCGAAGCGACACCGATTCTATTGGCGATGAAGGCAGGCGTATCTTTGCACAAGACGGTTTGTTTGCCTAAATAAACATCACCGTAATCCATTAAAAAATCCACTACTTCTTGGCTCGTATCGGCAGTAGGAATGATTTCCAGCAAGCGCATATAGCGGACTGGATTGAAAAAATGCGTACCACAGAAATGCTTTTTGAAATCCTCACTTCTGCCTTCTGCCATCAAATGAATCGGAATACTTGAGGTATTGGAAGTAACCAAAGCGCCTGTTTTGCGGTGTGCTTCGACTTGTGTAAATACTTTCTTTTTGATGTCTAGATTTTCGACCACCACTTCAATAATCCAATCACAATCTGCAACTTTGGACAGGTCATCCTCAAAATTGCCTGTTGTGATGCGGCTCGCAAAAGCTTTGTCGTAAAAAGGCGCAGGTTTGGTCTTGATGGCTTTCTTCAATGCTTCTTCCGCAATGCTGTTGCGAGCCGTGCGGTCTTCTTTTTTGTTTTCGGGCAAATCACGTGGTACAATATCCAACATGACCACTTCTAAGCCTATGTTGGCAAAGTGAGCAGCAATACCCGATCCCATAACACCAGAGCCTAATACGGCTACTTTTTTGATTCTCCTCATATTATTCCGTAGTTTTAGCTATTTTCTAAGCTTTGTTTCAATGTCTGATTTAGCGAATTTTCGCTAATTTCAGCAAATGTATAAAAATAACGGATAATAAAATGGAAAGTTTTGGGAAATCTAAAGGCTTCTGAGAACGGACATTTTGTGAAGCATCAAGTACTTTAGGTATGATTTTCCTAGAGCAGCAGTAGGAATTTACTGATTTTTAGACTTTCGATCTTGAGTATAAGTGAGAAGTCAGAAGTCCAATAATTTCTCCTGTGGAGGATTTTACCAATCGGGGAGCAAGAAATGTCATTTTTAAACTCTAATTTGGGAATTATTCTTACAGCTTAGAGCAAAAAATGACATTTCCAAATCTTAAATAAGAAATTGCTGTCAGAAGTCAGGGCTTTCCTTCCAGTGTTGTAATGCTAGTTAAGGGTATGACCTAAAAGTCGAATGTCGTCAAATTAAGGATTTCATCACTATTTTCTCTCAGTCCGCCTCAGGCGGACTAGGGGTGAAAAGAACGTAATTTTCTTAAGTTGACGACATTCGACCTCAAAGTCATCCCATGAACTAGCTTACAACTTCACCACCTTCACTTGCTCCACCCGCTGCCCCGACTGCACCTTCAAAATATAAGTACCCGCCGCTAGATGACCAAAGGAATAAGTCGAACGATTTTCACCGATTTGTAGGCGATTGTTTTCTTCGAAGAGGACTTTGCCCGTTAAGTCTAGGATTTGGATTTGTAGATTGCCATCTGTTGGGCTATTATATTCTATTGTGAAAGCATCATTAGCAGGATTTGGGTAAAGCTGCAATCCAGCAAAAGTACTACTTCTGTTTTCCAAGATGAGATTGCCAGCTTCATCACATTCTAGAACAATAGTTTGGCTTTCAGAAAACTCACCTACTGTTTCTTCGCTCGTATTTTCATCAAAAAATATCGCTGCCACTCTAATTTCTACTGCTGAACCTAAAACGCGATCAGGAATGTTCAAATTACTACTAAACATAGCTTCATTGATGCGTCGAGTTATGACTCTATTATTAAGCATTGGAATGGTGATTTCTACTTGATAGGCTACAGCATTTTCTACTGGGCTGAAAGAAGCGGTGAAAGGTAGATTGCATAGATCGAATATTAAAGTAGAGAGATCGGGAATGGTCGAAGCTTTGGCTTTTAGAAAGAAGCCGCCCCAGCCTGTAACTCCAAAACTCACTTCCCAACGCATTTCTTGTGCATTCCAAAGAATATCGCCATCATCGGGATCAATGTCGCTGACTTCGCCCGAATAGCTGTCTGGCAAACCAGTACCATCGCTGCTTTTTCCTAAGCGTTTTTCAATAATCAGATTAGCTATACCGATGGTATCACTAGGATTTTGAGGTAGCTTTACGGATGATACCGCATTGAAATCATCAAACTCTGCCTGTGTGAAATAGAGGCTAAGTTTACCAGTAGTAGTAGTCGGATTATTTTCTGGAAAAACTTCATAATAGCGTTTGGCATAATCTGTCGGTTGTACATCAGCTACCCAAACCGTCGCTGCTGTATTGCCATTTACAGGATTTGCGCCCACGGTTGCAAGACTAGCAATCAGTTCACAATCTTCTGTAATGAAATTGGCTTCACCAATTCCGCTGATACTTAGCGTTTTATTATCTAAGTTATCGGCTAATACTATTGCTGTTGGGTCATACACAGTGATGATATTTTCTGCTGGCTTGCCTACTAGCAGCTTTTTGGATATTTCGTTGAAAATAGGATTTAAGCTAGAGCCTTGGTCAGCAATATTGCCTAATACACTGTTGCAAGTATTAATAAAACCATTTATTCCAGTTATACCATTCCCCCAAGTTACAGCTCCTAAATTTCTAACGTCCCTACTGCCCCAATTGAAATTTTTAACGAAATAATTACCCTCACTAATCGGCATGACTCCAAACAAACCCACATTATCATTAGCTGTATCTCCAACTAAGCTATTATCACTACTAATTGTCCCACTAATACCTATGCTGCCGTCTCCCCATGTTGCTGCACCTGCATCCCTTGTGCTTTCATTATCCCAAATAGAACTACTAACCACATAATTGCCATTTGACAAAGCAAAAATTCGCGTTCTACCAACTTGGTCAAAAATCCTACTGCCTATCAAACTATTGCTACTACTTACCACTCCACTTACTCCTGTTGTGCCATCTCCCCAGGTTGCCGCGCCTAGAGTTCTTGGATTCCAAGTAGGAGTTCTGACAACATAATTGCCGTTTGATAGAATAGTTACACCTCCATTTCCTACATTATCATTATATCTACTACCAATCAAACTATTACTGCTACTCACTACCCCTCTCACTCCAGTTACCCCACTTCCCCAAGTTACCGCCCCAACTCCACTTATTGCTCCGTCATCCCAAAAAGGACTACTAACTACGTAATTGCCGTTTGGTAATTCAAAGATACCACGTTTACCAATTTGGTCATTAGCAGTACTTCCAACTAGGCTATTTATGCTATCAACCACTCCACTGATCCCAGTTGTTCCATTTCCCCAAGTTATTGCTCCAGCATTTCTAGCTGTTCCGTTATTCCACTCTCTACTATTAACTACGTAGTTGTTGTTTTTTAAAACTATTATACCATCGCTGCCAATTTCATCACTAGTTTGATTGCCGACTAAGCTATTGCTACTATCAATTTTTCCACTTAACCCAATTGTTCCATCCACCCATGTTACCGCTCCAGCATTGACAACTCTACCGTTATCCCAGCTTGGACTAGCTATCACGTAATTACCATTTGGTAGAGCGGTTACGCCACTATTACCTACTAGATCAAAAGGCATACTTCCCACTAAACTATTTGTGATACTCACTGGACCTCTCACTCCAAGTACACCATCTCCCCAAGTTACTGCTCCCGTATCATTCACTGCTCCATTATCCCATCGAGAACTCCTCACTACATAATTACCATTTGATAAAGCAGTCACACCAAAACTACCTACCTCGTCAAAAGTTGTACTACCTACCAAGCTATTTTGCGGATTCACTAATCCACTCACCCCAAGCGTACCATCTCCCCAAGTTACTGCTCCTGCATCAGTCACTAATTCATTGTCCCAATTTTTACTACTTATAACATAATTTCCGTTTGGTAAAATAACAATGCCACTACTTCCAACCTCATCAAAGGCGGAACTACCTATTAAGCTATTTTGTGCATTCACTACACCACTTGTACCTGTTGTACCATTCCCCCAAGTCACTGCACCTGCATCAGTCACCGCTTCATTATCCCATTTTGTACTTCTAACTACATAGTTGCCATTCGTTAGAGCAAATATACCTAAATTACCGACTTCATCGAAGGCAGTACTACCCACTAAACTATTTTGCGCACTTATTAAACCGCTTGTTCCAACTGCCCCATTTCCCCAAGTTACTGCTCCTGCATCAGGGATTATTCCATTATCCCAAAAGCGACTAAATACTACGTAATTATCATTCGATAAAACAGTAATACTAAAATCACCAATACGGTCATTGGTTGTACTACCTACTAAGCTATTTTGCACATTTACTAAACCGCTTATTCCAGTTGCCCCGTTCCCCCAAGTTACTGCTCCTGCATCCGTCGCTGAACTATTATCCCATTGTGGACTAATTACCACATAATTGCCATTTGGTAAGACAGTTATGCCAACAATAGAACCAAAATCACCACCAACAAAATCATTAGTTGTACTACCTACCAAACTATTGCTATTATTGACTGAAGTATTTATGCCTAACGCAGCATCTACCCAAGTCACTGCCCCTGCATCTTCCGCAGTTCCATTATCCCAATTAGGACTGCTCACCACATAATTACCATTACTTAAAACAGTCACACCATTACTTCCCACTTGATCACCAGCCGTGCTCCCCCTAAGCGTACTAATCAAAGTATTCGTGCTACCATCATAAAGATAAACCGCACCAACATCTTCAATTATACCATTATCCCAACCCGAATCAACAATGATATAGTTACCATTGGGAAGCACCGTAATATCTGCTCCAAAATTTTCGCTACCTGCTGGTCCTACAATATCAAAGCTTTGTGCGTTTAGGAAATGAATACCGAAGGCAAGGATTCCTGATAGGATTAAATACTTCATATAATGCGTTTTAGATGTATTTTAGAATAAAATGATTTATGTATCAGTGGGAAAGGTGAGGATCAGGGTTTATTTAACCTAATTTTTCAAAAGGATTTATTTTCAATGATCTTTTTTAAGGGGTAGAATTTATGAAAAAAATTGTCCTTCTTCGTCCAATACGCTTTCCTATCAGTTTATCCACCTTTTTTTATCCTTGCGTTTTGAAATTCCGATCTTTCGAGATTCAGCCTGAGGCAGACGCTGTCTTATCTTGAAAGCCCTATCCGACTCGTTTTTCAACGAATCTTGAGATAGCTCGCTAGGAAAACGAGCAATTGAAATTAGAAACTTCAGTTGAATAGAAATCTCTCTTCAATCTTTTTTCCAGCCAATAAATTGATGGCATTCTCTACAGTAAGTACGCACATTTCATTGTATGTGAGAGCAGTCAAGGAAGCAGTATGCGGTGTAATCAATACGTTTTCTAATTGCAGCAGCAATTCATCTTGAGCAGGTGGTTCAGCCGCTAGGACATCTGCTGCGAAGCCTCCTATTTTTTCATCCTTCAGTGCTTGATAGAGCGATTGCTGTTCAATTAGTCCACCTCTTGCCGTGTTAATGAGTAGGCAGGAAGACTGCATCAAAGACAAGGCATCTTGGTTGATTAAATTATGGGTGGCTTCGACTAAAGGCAAGTGCAAACTAACGATATTAGATTCCCTCAACACTGTTTCAAAATCTTTGTATTCGTATTCTATTTTCTTATCTTCTATCTCCCAATAGATCACTTTCATTCCGAAAGCAGTGGCTAATTTTGCTACTTTTTGCCCGATATTACCCATACCTAAAATACCCAATGTCTTTCCTCTGATTTCATCGCCACTGTATTGTTTTCGAGCTTCCCAATTTCCATTTTTCACCTCTAAAATAGCGGTGTATAATTTCCGCTGTAAAGATAGCATCAAAGCAAGCGTTTGTTCAGCTACTGTATCCGCATTGATACCTGGTGCATTGATGACTTTCACGCCCTGCTGACTGGCAAAAGCGACATCTACATTATCCAAACCTACCCCACAGCGCGCAATTACTTGTAAATCTGGACATGCAGCAATCAAGGCTTTGCTCACATCTCCTTTCCCTCTCGTTACAATCGCATGAATGGGATGTTTTTCAGCAATCTCCAAACCTGTGAATGGCGAACTGGCTTTCAGTAGCTGCGTATGCTGTTCTAGCATTTGCACGGCATCGGGTGCAATTGTTTCCAGTAAGAGTACATTGTGCATCAATCAAATAGTAGTTTATAGGAAATGGAAGAGATTTGTATTCTGCTGAGCAATAATTTTCTTTAATGTGTAAGTCGCTGACTACAGGTGTGTTCAATTTGAATCGGTTCGATGCCAGCAAGATATGACTTCTCACCAACCAAAATCATTCACCATGATAAAGGCTCGCCTCTTCACTTTTGTAGCCTCTAAAATCATTGCGCCCAGAGACATACAGCCCTTCTTTGTAGAGTTCGTCCTTAAATATACGAGGATCTACTTTGTCTTGATATTCGGGCGGAGAAGACAACTCCACTAAATTGCCAGAAGGATCGCGAATGAACATCTGCATCACACCAAAAGGCAGTTGTCGGACTTTTCCCCAAGGCTGCGTATCAATGATTCCCAAGTCTTTCATGCGCCAAAAAAAGCTATTGAAATCGTCCACTGTGAAGCAGACGTGTCCACGAAAAGATTGGGCATCTTCCCATTCCGTCAAATGTAATTGCTGTTCTTCGTTGATCTTAAAAAAAGCCGTTGGATAGTCGAATACGAAAGCAGGAATCACTTCCAGTTCCATTTCTTTTTCGTAAAATGCTGCTGCTTTTTCTAATTGGTCAACGACTAAGGTAACGTGATTGATGTTGGTGATTTTCGCCATGATATGTTGTTTTAGGTTTAAGTAAGTTATTTTAGAATAGCTTCAATTGATTATCGTCGTAGTTGATTATTTGAGGCAGGTTCTCTATAAAATCGTTTATCTCTAGCATATTTCGGTGAATTGTAAAAGTCGATTTTGAGAAGTTATACAAATCTTTGTCAAGTGATTTTATTATAATTCCTATGTACATATTGACTTTCTTAACCTTATCAATATTGAAATATTTATACTTAAAGCATAGTGGTTCATTGTGAGCTACCCTATTTCTAAACAACCTTATGCTGTTTAGTGTGGAATATACGTTCATATTTTTGATATAATCTTCAGAAAATATTCTTGATAATGAGTCTTTTAGTACCCTAGTAATTTCATCTCTGAACAAGGAAGTCCAAAAGGCGAAAGGCATAGTTGCAATTAATTGGGATTTAGGTATGGTTATATGGCGGGTTTGTAACTCTTTTTCAAGTTTTTGTTCTATGTATCTTAATTTTTCTAGATCATTTAGCTTCTTATAGTTGTTCTTTTTTCTATACCGTATTTTTATATTTATTCTTAAGATATTTTTCTCTTCCCTTATTAATGACCTATGATGATTTTTCAGTTTTTCTGCTGTAGAGTATAGTAATTCCTTTTTTTTATAGTCTTTAGTTAGTTGCTCTTCATACTTTTTCTCAAGTAACAATACTTTTTTATAGCTCTCTTCATATAAAAGTTCCTGAAAGTTATTCCGCCAATCATATGTATTGAAAAAATCCATTAGACTACGATCAATAGCATTTCTCAGCGATACTTCTAGTATTGATAATAATGGAAGAAACGATGCACTTAGTCTCATATTCAATTGGTAAAATTCTAACCCTTTGGCAAAATTACCATTGCACACATCAAGGTAAGGTTTTAAGCGCGGAACAGAAAGATGATTCTCTAGCGGATTTTTTTTATTCATATTTCTTTTGTATATTTGTACTGTTATCGTCAGTTCTTCCTCTTACATTGTAATGAAACTGATAGAAGGAAAATGGAATTGCTAAGTTTTTTACTTAGCTTTCGACAAAGTTTGTAGGGCTATCTATATAGATAGCCCTTTGTTTTAGTAAACTGATGTCTATCGAAAACATCATTGCTTATATTCTGTCACAAAATCCCAATTCACAGATAAACCAAGTCCTGCACTTTCAGGTGCATTAATATAGCCTTCTTGTACTTCAATTTTTTCATTTACTAGATCATACATCATTGGATTTCCGCCAGCAGAAAACTCAATAATAGCTGCCGAAGGACTAGCAAAAGCTACATTGACACCTGCCATGAAAGAAAAAGCAGAACCCCAGCAGTGCGGTGCAAGTTCCAGCTGATAAGCCGCCGCCAAACTCGATACACGCCAAGCTTCCGTGATGCCGCCAATGATTGCTGCATCGGGTTGCAGGACATCCACTGCCTTCAAATCAATTAAATCGCGCATATCGAAACGGGTAAATTCGCTTTCCCCCGCTGCAATGGGGGTAGCCGTCATCGCTCGAACTTCGGCAGTGCCTTGTTTATTATCAGACGCAATGGGTTCTTCAAACCAATATAAATTGCAATCTTCGATGCCACGACAAAAACGTTTGGCTTCTGGCACAGAAAAAGTGCCGTGCGCGTCCACCATTATTTTTATATCGCTTCCTAAAGCTGCTCGTGCCGCCTGCACTCTTTCCACGCTGTATTCCACGCTTTCATCCATCACACCAACGCGCATTTTAGTCGCCTTGAAGCCTTTTGAAATATAGCCCGAAAGCTGTTCTCCAATTTGATCGACGTCCGCCCAACCACCACTGGCATAGGTTTCCATACGAGGTCGAATAGCACCTCCGAGCAGTTGCACGATGGGCACTTCAAGCGATTTTCCTAATAAATCCCAAAGTGCCATATCCACACCACTCATGGCAGAAATTGTCAAACCTCTATTGCCCAAAATCGGAAAAACTCGTCCTCGCTTGATCGCGTAATGATCGCGCGAGCCATTGTACATGCGCTCCCAAAGCTCGTTGATGTTGCGCGCATCTTGCCCAATCAAAATGGGCGCAAGTTCATGTTCCACACAACTGACAATGGAAGCGCATACACCCGAAGAACCAACTGCCGCCTTTGCTTCGCCAAATCCTTGCAGACCTTCTTCCGTGGTGATGACCACTAGGGTCATATCAAAAGCAGTCAATAAGCCATAGTCCGAACGATGTTGCTTTTGAGTAGGAATAGGACAACGCAGCCAGTAGGCTTCTACTTTGTCTATCTTCATTTTACTATAGAGTTGGTGAAGGTTTTGCCCAATACTATTTCTAATTAATGATTCACTTACGTCTCAGAACGGCTCAGTGATGATTTGCAGCATAGCATTACTGTTTTCTTGAGTCTTCATTGTGGAATTTTTCTGCTTTATACTCCAAAGTTAGCAAAAATTATTTCCTTTTATAATTGTCTTAATTTTTAGAATAATGTCCAAGAGAAAAACTTGAGGATCGAAGCAGCACAAAGTAGATATTTTAATTTACTAAACCATACTCTTTGATTTTAGTAGCGGTTATTGTTGGTAATATTTGATATTCAGATAAAATAAAATATTATTTTTTATTTACTGAAAATCAATTACTTAGGCTTAAAATATTTTCTTCCATTCATCTTGTACTTTGTAATCAGATAAATTGTTATATCTTTGTTTTTATTCGTGCCGAATGGCGAAATAGCATTTATATTATAGCCTTTCAAAAAATCTTTTTCTGCCTATAATTAAGTCTTTTCTCTTTTCAAAAATGAGGATTTTTGCGATCTTATGTAGAAAGTAAAGATGCGCTTTTCGAACTTCTGCCAAGTAGTCTAGTTGTGCAAGGTTGAGGCTTGCATACGTCTTCTCCTACACACCTCTTTTTGGAATTATTCCCTTTATTACACGACATCTGACTTCTAGCAAAATAGTCAAGCTGTAATGCTTGTGTATATTTAAGTATAGCAGTAAACTTGGGTAATATGCAGACACACGAGAAAGACACAAAGTCAATAGTAATTTTTTTATTCGCATTCATTGTTAGCATAACGAGTACTTTTGCGCAATATGTGGTGGAAGCTAATGTTGCCTATTCCAAAGGCGTTGCCTGCCTCAAGAGGGGGAAAGACGCTAAAGCCGTTGCCTGCTTTAGAAAGGTATTGAAACAAGAGCCACAACACGATGCAGCCTGTCTAATGTTAATAAAGCTTCACTTATCCAAGGATCATCGAAAACAAGCTGCTTTTTACATAGATCATCTTGCTCGTATTAAGGCTACTTCTATCAAAAGAGACTTAGAGCGGGATTATTATCTTGCTTTCAGAGATATCGAACTTGCGAAATACATTGATGCACGCGAACAGATAGAAGCGATCATTACCAAGCTACACAAAGAAAGAAATTTCGATTTTAATTTATTGGCACGTACCTACAACGCACTCGGTTATTTGGATGTCGTAGAAAATCAGCAAGGGAGAAGTAGCAAGAATCGATTGGTTTTGCACGAAAGAGATTTATTGAATGCCCGTTTTTTATTTGAAGAAGCTTTACGATACAAGCCCAGCAGCCAGATCGCAGCCACGAATTACAATAGAGTCAATACAGCACTTCGCGTTTCGCCTAATAAAATTGATCCTTATCAAGTGAATGATTTTGAGCCAGTTAGCTATCCTTCCGCTGCGCCTGCCTTAAAAACCTATTCCGATGCAATAGCAGTGAAGCAAGAATGGCTACCTGCAAAAGTGCACTGGGTGATAGAAGACTTTTCCAATTATGACGAATTAATTTTTATGATGGATGCTTCTGGTTCGATGCGTGTTCCTTCTGAAATGAATACCAACATCTCTCGTTTCGATTGGATGAAAAATCTGTCCTATCATTTATTGAAGAAGATCAAGAAAAGTACCAACTTAGGCGTCATCGCAGTGGGTGGAGAATGTGGGGAACAGCCATCTATGCAATTTTCTACCGCCAGTTCCCGATTTGAGATTGCCAATGCCATCAAACACCTGCAAGCAGACGGGCAAACGCCTGTGAATGAAGCCATGCGAGTAGCAAAGGGGTTGTTTAAGAAGAACGGAAAAAGCAAAGCACTACTTTTTATGACTGATGGTATGGAAAGTTGTGAGCCAGAACTAACCTGCGAGCTTTCTGCACAACTCGGTGAATTGGGTGTGGAATTGCACATTTTAAGCTTTTTAGATCAAGCAAAAGCGCGCAATGAATACATCAGCTATACTTGTATGGCAGAAAGTACAGGTGGATCATTGAAAGGCTTGAGCGATGGAAAGGTGGAAAAAAGAGATTATCAATATCAAATAGAGGAGCAATTGATTGTACCGCTGCTAGCGCCTAAAACAAAAGATAAGCAAAGTGTGGTGTTGGGATATTAGATTACTAAGTATCAATTAAAAAATAAAATCGACATACATGGAGTCGCAACCAAAAAATCTTTTAAGGTGGATTTTTTGGTTGCTTCAAGGGATTTTAAGGGTGAAAAGCATCAAAAATTAGAGATTTTTGATGCTTTTCACCCTTA
>JBCCRX010000146.1:0-14538 GCA_039201015.1 Bacteroidota bacterium
ATATGGGCGTCACGCCTCACGCCTGAGGCGGACACGGTTAGGCGTGAGGCTGACGTCCTTCTAAACGAAAACAAACGAAATTTAATAGTTGGCGATATCTTTCTAAAGATACTCGACCAAATGAAATCATTTAGAGCCAAGTTAATTCAGGAAAGAATCAAACCTATTTACCTCCGATTGAATAGATAAAAAAGGTTCTTCTTTCTTCTGAGAATCATAAATTTGGTTTCTTGATTCCCACAAACCTAGCCTTATTCAGCAAGCAATACCAAACAAGGACTAAGGAATGATAAAACAATAACTTATAACATATGTCTGCTTCTTTTCTCCTTATTTGAACTTTAAAATCAGTCATAGTATCAAGCCACCCGTCCGCTAGCGGTTCACAAACGGTGTTTGTTCTTTCCTTCTTTTAAAATTCAACTAAGAAAAAAATAAGCTAGCCCTATTCTTATAATTTATTATTTCATCATTCCTAAGAAAGTGAAAGTTCCCTAAACCTTTCCTCTTTCTTGGCAGTTCTCAAAGGGGGCTGTAAAAATATACTACTTATGGGATCAAAAAGTACATTCTTATTTTGGTGATTTGGTGAGCACGACATCGGCACATCAACAGTTAAATAAACCCGTCCGCCTTACTGTGTCCGCCTCAGGCGTGAGGCGCGATTACCAAAGCCGCTAGAAACGAATTCGCACTTTTTTACACCGAATAAAGTCTAGTTACCTATTCATCCAATTTCCCTTCCTTGAGCAAATATAATATGAATAATAAAAACAAACGCTTTCAAATCTGGTTGCCGACGCTTTTTGCGATACTCTTCATCATTGGCGTCTTTGTGGGTACAGAACTAGACAACAATGCACCTTTTGTCAGTGTATCGCCTGCAAGCGAAAATCAGTACAAGATTGGTTCGGGAAATGGGAAAATAGAGGAGATATTACGTTATGTAGAGGCGCGCTACGTGGATGATGTGGAAGAAAAAGAACTGATGGAAGACGCGATCAATCGAGTGATACAAGAACTAGATCCGCACTCTAATTACATTCCTTCGGAGCAGCTCTTAGCGATCAACGAACAGCTAGAAGGCAATTTTGATGGCATAGGTGTAGAGTTCATGAATCTAGAAGACACCATAGTCATCATTTCTCCTTTGGCAGGAGGTCCTTCGGAGGCAGCGGGCATCATTGCGGGCGACAAAATCATCAGCGTAGAAGACACCATAGTAGCGGGCATAGGAAAAGATACAGACGAAGTGGTCGAATATCTGCGTGGTGAAAAGGGAACAAAAGTACGGGTTGGCATCAAAAGAGGAAAAGAAAAGAAGTTACGCCAGATTACGATAGTGCGCGATGAAATCCCCATCAATAGCGTGGATGTGGCTTATATGCTAGATGAAAAGACGGCTTACATCAAGGTCAATCGTTTTAGTGCCAACACCTACGAAGAATTCATGCTGAGTATGGAAGATTTGATTGAAAAAGAAGGCATGAAAGATATTATCATTGATGTGCGGCACAACCCAGGCGGCTACCTACAACAAGCCACCAATATTTTGAGCCAGTTCTTTGACGAACGCGGAAAACTTTTGGTCTATACAGAAGGACGTACCGTAAAGCGAACAGATTATAAAACAACTGGACGCACCTTTTTTGACGTCGGAAATATTGCGGTCCTAATCGACGAAGGTTCTGCTTCGGCGAGCGAGATTGTGGCGGGAGCCATCCAAGATTTAGATAGAGGAATTGTGGTCGGTCGCCGTTCTTTTGGAAAAGGCTTGGTGCAAGAGCAATACGATCTGCAAGATGGCTCAGCTTTGCGCCTTACCGTTGCCCGATACTACACGCCTTCTGGGCGTTCCATTCAACGCTCCTACGAAGATTTGGAAGGCTACGATAGCGATTTAATTGATCGCTACAACAGGGGAGAACTCACCAATGCAGATCGTTCCATGGTAGCGGATAGCTTAAAGTTTTATACCAGAAGAGGACGCGTAGTATATGGTGGCGGCGGCATCAGCCCAGATATTTTTGTTCCTATTGATACGCTCTTGCTTTCTGAAAAATATGCGCAATTGAGCCAACACTTGCCCATTTTTACGTATCGCTACGTGGACGAAAACAGGGCGAATTTAGAAGATAAAAATATCAATCAGTTGGCCGTATCGGATGAAACTTTTGAAGAATTTTTGCTTTATGCAGCGCAAGAAGGCGTAGATATCAATGGGTCTTTTTCTGATGAGATGAAAGCTGCTATTCGTCACAGTCTGAATGCTAGAATCGCCAAGCAATTCCACAATGAAGCAGGTTTTTATCAAGTTTGGAATGAAAAGGATGAAGCGGTTCAGACGGCTTTGGATGCTTTGAAGCAAAAAGACCCTTTGAAGTTGCAAGCGCGGAATTGAGGTGAATTTTTTTGTTTTTCATCCACTCACCTCCAACACCTGATCTTCCAGCACAACAAATACTTGATCGCCGATTTTTGCTTGAATCCTTGCGGTGCCCGTAAAAGAGCCAAAGGCGGGAAGAATTGCTTGTGCTTTTCCAAAGTAAAAACAAGGCAAGCGCAGTCGCTGTTTGCCGCTTCCTTCTAAGCGGACGCTGGGGTGAATATGACCTGCTAGATTGTAAAAACCCATTTTTACCTCTTCTTGTGGGTGATGCGTGAGCCAAAAAGGAGCTTCGTACAATTCATCTATCACTTCCAGATTGGCTTCCAAATACTTTTGCTTCTTTAAAATGTCGTGATTGCCTTTGATTAAAGTGAATTTGATGCTAGAGAACTGCTGCATCAAGGTTTTCAATTCTTCCCAAGCATCATTGTAGGTACTATGAAAAAGATCACCCAAAAACCATACTCTTTCGGGTTGGAAGTCTAAAAGTAAGGCAATTAATTTATCCCAATTTTCATTGCCCACATCTGCTGGCACAGCTATCCCCGATTTTCTAAAATGCTTTGCTTTGCCGAGATGCAAATCTGCGATTAGAAGGGCTCTTTGTTCTTCCCAAAAAAGGGCTTTGTGAGGATGTAGATGAAGTTGTTGTCCTTTGAAATGAAGAAGCATTTGGTAGGTATCATTTTATAGCAAACAAAGGTAGGCGTTTCGTGCTAAGTCTTAGTCTAAAAGTGACCTATTTATTCGACAATCGCGCCATTGCCAACTCCTGTGTAATACTAGACAACAAAGCTTCTGAGTTATTGCCCTGTAAGCCAAAAGCAATTTGCGCATCCAACCAACCATAATGCGTACCGAGATTATATCTTCTACCTCGCATTTGCATGGCTAAGTAATTGTGTTGCTCGGATAAGCCTTGCAAAGCGGGAGTCAATTGTACATCCGCATCTTGTGGTAATTGGTGGATGTGCTCCTCTAATAACTCAAAAATAGAAGCTTCCAATACGTGCATACCAAAAAAGCATAGGTAGTGGGCTGCTTTCAATCCAGGCGTCATTAGGTGCAGTTCGGCTTCGCTGAGTGATGGTTTTTCAATGATTTTTTCTATTTCATAACAGCCTGCTTGTCCCGAAACGGGTCTTCCTGTTAAAGTGCCGTATTGCCCAATTAAATATTCAGGAGTTGCATTGACAGCGGAGACCGAACATTCTGAGTCTGAAGATACATCAATCAATTGTTTGGCACATCGTTGGTCGGTGTTAGAAAGATATAAATGATCTCCCAACAAGAGCAAGAATGCTTCTCCATTGGCAAAGGATTTAGCACAATGTACTGCATGACCGTAACCTAAGGTCTTTTCTTGCACTACAAAGCTGAGTCGCTCCAATAAAAAGTCAATCTTTTGGGCTTGTTGCTGCGCCCAATCTACACCACTGTAGGCTTGCGAAAGATTGTATCGCAATGCCTTGAAAGCAGCCTGATAGCGCGGCTCGTCCCCAGGCGCACATACAATGCAAATTTCCTCTATGCCACTCACAAAGGCTTCTTCTGCAATGATCTGTAGGACGGGTTTATGAACATTATCCAAATCCGCAATGGGCAACATGGCTTTCTGAACCGTATCTCCAACTGGATATAATCGCCCTCCACGTGCTGCCGCAGTAATGACTGCTTTTTTTATTTGCATAGTACATTTCCTTTTACACAAATGTAGAAAAGTCTAGTTTGAATTGGCGGCTTCATCTAACAAATTTATCTTTTCATCTAAATTAATACCTACACCCATCGGTCAAATCTTACTTTTAGACTAAAATCAAAAACGATAACGTGACGCCCGTCTTTCCTATAAACAAAGCATAAGACATCCCGTTAGCCCTACTATTACACTGTAAACTAAGTTTGTTTTAATTTTGAGAAGCGAGCAATTCCTTAGAATTTCGAGCTTCAAAAAACCTATCTGCCGCCGTCGAAGACGGTGGCAAAGAAGGGGGAGGGAGAAAAAAGGATTTTTCTAAAACCCTTTTTTTTCCCTCAAACTCCCCTATCTAAAATACAAAGAAACTTAGTTTACACTGTACTATTCACATCTATCATTAAAGAATTCACAAGACACAACTATGAAACGATTGTTTTTACTCGTACTGTTTGCTATTCTTTCTCTTTCTAGCTTTGCTCAATTTGGCAATTTCGGAGGCGGTGGTGCTTCTTCCATTAAAGGAAAAATCACAGGACAGGTGATTGATTCTACGTCCAATCAAGCGGTCGAGTTTGCTAGTATTGTATTGATTAATGCCAAGAACGACAAAGAGGTAGATGGCATCATTTCCGAATCAGATGGTAGCTTCAAATTGAATGAAGTGGAATTGGGGACTTATAAAATTGTCATTTCTTTTCTTGGTTACGAAAGCAAAACGATAGAAAATATTGAACTCACCAAGCGGGAACCCGACGCAAGTTTAGAGAACATTGAGCTCGTTTCTGAAAATCTATTGCTGGATGAAGTCACGGTGACGGAAGAAGCTTCTTTGATAGAAAACAGAATTGATAAAATCGTTTATAATGCAGAAAAGGACGTCGCCAATGCGGGCGGTGATGCAGCGGATGTCTTGCGAAGAGTACCTCTATTATCCGTTGATTTAGAAGGAAACGTTTCCCTTCGAGGTTCTCAAAATCTACAAATCCTTATCAATGGTCGTCCTTCTGGTATGTTTGCAAATAGTGTTGCGGATGCTTTGAAAACCATTCCCGCCGATCAAATCAAAAGTGTAGAAGTCATTACAACACCAACTGCCAAATATGATGCGGAAGGCTCGGCGGGTATCATCAACATCATCACCAAAAAGAAAAGCGCAGAGGGCTACACGGGCTCCATCAATGCTTCTATTGGTAATGTGAACAATAATGCTTCGGGCAGTTTTAGTGCTTCCAAAGGACGTTTTGGCATCAACGCGAGTGGTGGTTCTTTCTTTTCGTGGTTTCGTCCTAGTATGTTTTCCTTGTATAGAGAAGACTCCTTCGGGGATAATACGCGCATTTTCTCGCAAGAGGGCGATGGCGAGAGTAATTTCTTAGGATTCAATGGTTCTATCAATGCGTTTTATGACATCAATGCCTACAATAGCGTAACGACGACTTTTCGTACCAATGGGCGTCGCTTCATTAGAAGAGGAGACAATAATATTTCTTTCTCTGATGCAATGGAGACTTTCCGAGAAGACTACACTTCCTCTTACGATGAAAGCAGTCTATACAGCGGCTTTGATTGGGTGACAGATTATAAAATGGAATTCGATGATTCGGAAAGAGAACTGACGGCTGCCTTCCAAATTACGGGCAATATTGATGATCGGAACAATGATTTGATGCAGACTTCTGAACTGGATTTTTTGAATATCGACCAAGTGTTGACCAATAATGGTGTCAATATAGAATATACAGGACAGGTGGATTATGTACATCCTTTTGGGGAAAAAGTAAAAATGGAAACGGGTATAAAAACCATTATCCGAAGAATAGAAGCAGATTACGATGCTTTTGATAATCAGACCGATCAAATTATCAATAATGCCTTTTTGACCAATATTTTCAACTACAATCAGGACGTTTATGCAGGTTATTTATCCTTCAATATGAAGTTCGGAAAATTTGGAATTGTGGCGGGCAGTCGTTACGAATATACCGATATTTCAGGCAATTACAGCTTAGAAAACCCTTCTTTCCAAAACGATTACGAAAACTTCTTACCAAGCATCATCATATCGCGTTCTTTCAAAAACTTCCAGACCCTGAAATTTGGCTACACCCGCCGTATTCAGCGACCTAGTTTGTTTTTCATCAATCCCTATTCCAGCCAAAATGACAATCGAACGCTCACTTTCGGAAACCCAAATCTTGATCCAGAACTCACCGATCAAGCAGAATTGAGTTACAACACCTTCATCAAAGGCGTTGGTGTGAATGGTTCTTTGTTTTATCGTCGCACAACGGGTATCATCGAACCTTTCTTACAAAATGTAACGGCAACAGGCGTTTCAGAAACTACTTTCCAAAATATTGGAGAAAACAACTCTATCGGCATCAATTTCTTTAGCAATGCAACAATCAAGCGGATTTGGACGATTCGCGGCGGCTTCAATTTATTTAGTTACAATGCAAAAGGGGTTGTCAATGGTCAAGAGTTTGAGAACCAAGGTTGGCAAGGGAATGGATTTGGCAGCACCGATTTAAAGCTCAAAAATGGTTTTAAAGTAGAAGTTTTTGGCTTTTATCGAGCACCACAACTGAATGTGCAAGGCGTGACTCCTTCTTTCTCCATTTGGGGTTTCGGTGCGCAACAGGACATCCTAAAGAAGAAGGGAAGCGTAGGCATTCGAATCATAGAGCCTTTTGCGAAGTTCAAGAACTTTGGAACGGAATTGGAAAGCCCAGACGTGACCTTCCGCTCTGATTTTGCCGTGCTGTTCCGTTCTTTTGGGGTGAGTTTCCGCTATCGTTTTGGCGAATTGACCTTTAAGCAAAGAGAACGTAGGAGCAACATCAAAAACAACGACCAGAAATCAGGCGATGGCGGCGGACAACAAGGTGGCGGTTTTCAGGGTGGAAGCTGATTGATTTATTGGTGATTTGGGTATTTGGTGAACTGAATCCACCAAATCACCAACTCCCAATTTCCCCATCCAGCCAATTCAAACGTTGCTGTATCCAATCTTTCAAATATTCGCGCTCTGCTGCGTAATCTTTGCCCACAAAAGAATTAAAAGGCAGCGCTACGCCCAGTACCTCCCATTTTTTGAAATTACGATTGATCGCATCATTGCTTTCCAGGAAGCTTTCTTGATCTGCAATGATCGAATTGATATTATCCATGCTCAAAATATCTGAGCGATAAAGATTCCACTGTCGCTGCACTTCGGCCCTGAAAATGGGGTCTTCCAATAATTTTGTCCACCAAAAATGGACCAACCATAAATCATCTGGAAAGCGTTCGTTGTAGCGATAAATCCACTGATTGGTGCTGCTGCGCCCATCCAAACCCAGGGCTAAATTAAAATCCCAAATCGGTCCCATTTTCAGCTTTTCCCCTCGATCTTTGTGCAAGAAAGTACTGATGCGATAAGCGTCTGGATTGGCACTCAATTCGTTGAGAATGAAGAACTGCGCAAAACTCTCTAAGTCAATGTAATTGAGGTATTCGGGTGCTGTACTGTTGGCATCAAAACTTGCTCCAATCAGGGCTTCCTCAAAGTCGCTTATATAGTTTTGGATGTATTCTTTTTGCGCCACCGTAATGTCATCCCTATCTGGATATTCATACATAAAGTAGGTCTCATTGCCTTGCTTTGCACCGAAAGGAGTTGTATTTAATCGCTGTCCATTGGCGGCATAATCGGATCGAAAACTATTGCTGGCAGTATAAATGGCATCGCCTGCCCAATCATCAATATCGTTATCACCCGACGTTTTATCAATCTTTAAAATGTAGCCACCCGTGATCCGATCTTCCTCTGTGTCATTCTCATCCAGTCGCTTAATATCAATGCGATCGTTGTCGCGCTTGAGTTTTTCCATAAAAGCATAAACACCCAAATAGTTATCATTAATCGCCAATTCGACAAATTGGGTTCGCGCTGCGTACATACCAATTTGGTTGGATAACTCATAAATTAAAACATTGCGCATCAGTGTTTTATCGGCATACGGACCTTGCAGCACCCAATCTTCTTCCTCTGGAAATCCAAGCAGTCCCACATCCATATCTTCGTTGTTTTGATCCCAAGTTTCTACGCCAAAAGACTTTTTCTCAAACAAGCGACGCGAAGTTGAACCCCGCAATTCTATACCCAAACGACCCGCATAGCTGATGTTGCCATTTTCTTTGATCGTATAATTAGCCGCTACTTTGGGCTCATTCGGAATGGCTTTTCCTTCCGTATCAATACTAAACAATGCAAGATCGGATTGCCCCAATTGCTCCAGATCAAGGTCGGTGTTTGTTTCTTCTTCGGGCGTAGGAAAATCTTCATCCTTGTCTTCGTTGCAGGCAGAAAAGGTGAGCAGTAAGAGACAAGAAAATAAAAGCGGATAAAAACAAAGCTGTTTCATAAATATTTAGATTATTTGCAAATGTTTAGTGCCTGCTAGTTATCGTCTCCTCAAGAGCCCAATACCTTATAAATTCCTTCTAGTCAAAGAATTGTACAGACTAAACTATATGCTTTCAAAACAAAATTGGAAACTTGAAGTTCTGCCTTATTTAAGCTATTGGAGACGGCACTCCAAAAAAAGCTATAAACTTAAGCTGTTTAACTACTCTACCCTACTAAAATTTAAGTCTTCTCAGTTTCTGCCGCTTCGCGGCGAAAATAGGCGGAATTTTGAGGGAGAAACACTATACCGAGCAAAAGCCCAATATGGTGTTTCTCTCCCAAACCCCTATCGCGAGCCGCCGCAGGCGGCGAGCCTATTGGTATTTCAAAAAAAGTAGGGTAGCGTACTGTTTAACACATAGTTAATTTACTTAAGCGGTGCTATTCCGAAGAAAAATGTCAGTTTTACATTTTGTAATACTTTTAGTCCAATAAAAACAACGGAAAAATGGATTTAACTTTCCTCGTGATGTGGCTGGGCTTTATCTTAGCTGCTTACTCGGTTGTCGGAAACGATGTGATTCAGACCCTCGGCACCTTCTTGACCTCCAACGAAAAAAGATTGCCTTGGTGGGTGTTGTGGCTCTTTGCTGCTAGCATATTATTGGCTTCTCTGGCCTACGGATATTCCCAAAACGACATTGACTATGGACGATTGGATAAGTTCACGATGCCCAATGAATATCCTTGGTATTATCTGCTTCCACCCATTGTGCTCCTAAGCATCACACGTAGCGGTATTCCAGTTAGTACGACCTTTATGATTTTGACGCTTTTTTCCCTAAGCGATATCCCCAATGATCTTGCTGCCATGTTTTCCAGCACCTTTGATACTAGTACCAAACTGGGCGGCATGATTCAGAAGTCTGTTATGGGATATTTGCTTGCATTTACTTCTGCTGCCGTGATTTATTTAGCAATTACCAGATTGACCGAAAAGCGATTCATGGAAAATCCGTTGAGTCAAAGTGGAGAACGGATATGGACTGTTTTTCAGTGGTTCACGACGGGTTTTCTATGGTTTCAATGGCTCACGCAAGACTTAGCGAATATTTATATTTATCTGCGGGGCGGAGAAGGACTTTCTACGCTCGGTTTTGCCGCTTCTGTCGCAATTCTTCTAGGTTTGCTGGCATATATTTTTTACTCCAAAGGAGGTGCCGTTCAGAAAGTGGTGCGAGAGAAAACCAATACGGGTGATATTCGTTCTGCCACTTTTGTGGATTTGATTTACGGAATTATTCTCTATATTTTCAAATACAACTATTTAGGCTTATTTGAAGGAAAACTACCGATGAGTACCACTTGGGTTTTCATTGGTTTATTGGCAGGTCGAGAACTGGCAATTCGTCTTAATTTAGAGCGAAAAATATCTAGTCATGCTGCGCGTATGGTGTTCGCTGATCTCGGGAAGGTGTTTTTTGGTCTGGTGGTGAGTGTGGTTTTGGTGTTTATTATTAAGTTATTGGCAGGATAAAGAAGCTTTTCTATCTCAACAAGCTCACTTTACCCTTTCGTTGGTGAGACTCTTGTTTGCCTTCGTAGCTTTCTTTGAAAAGTACTTCGTAATAATAAATATCTGAAGGAAGACCATCGCCTTCCCAAGCCATCTCTACATCATTGCTTTCAAAAACGACATTGCCCCAGCGATTGAATATGCGCATGTAGAAGTCCGTAATGCCATATTCGCAGTCGTAAGCTAGACCAAATTCGTCGTTTGTACCGTCTCCATTTGGTGTAAAAACATTAGGCATTTCCCATTTGCAGGAACAATTTCTCAAATTGATTTCATAGCGATGTCGGCGCGTAAACCCACAGTAAGTCAAATCTACCCAGTGCGTTTCGCTGGTGTAGAAAGTGGTGTAGGGCAAGGTATCTCCATTGTCCCAAAGGTAGTAAGCATCTGGCACCTCGGTTCGCAATTGGAAAGTATCTCCATTGTAGCAAACCGTCGTGTCTAAATAGGCGTAGTCTAAGGGCTTGAGCTGAAAAGTATTGAAACTAGCTTCGTTGTTGACTAGGTTGGTTTCATAATATTTAACTTGGAAATCGGGACTATTAAACGCAATGGGCAAAGTTCCGTTTTCATCATTAATGACTGCATAAAAATGTCCAGCCGCAGATGCAAGGGTCGTGTATTCAAAGGTCTCGCAACAATTGTTCGGAATTTCTGAAGGCGTGGTGAAAGTACTGAGCAAAGATGCTTCGGTACGGAAAGGCGAACCGTCGTAAAAGCGAATGGGTACTCCTGCTGCCATGGGTGCATTGCCTACATTACAAACTTCAAAAATGAAATAGACAGAATCTCGACCACAGCGAAAACTTTCTTTCTCAAACTTCAAATTTACATCAGGAATGACTGTTCCTACCTGAACGATCACGGTTCTTTCGTCTGTACACTCGTCCGTATTCGCCTGCAAGCCCAATTGATAAGTCCCTGCTTCCTCAAATATCCATTTTACATCATCTGTCTCTGCAATTTTTTCGCCATCTAGCACCCACGTAAAATCGCTGGCAGCTCTGGAGATATTCTCAAAATTGAGTGTATCGCCTGGCAAAATATTCAAGGTATCTACTATGAAATCTGCTTCGGCTGTACAAAATACTTCAATTTGTTCTTCATAAGTACTTCTACAAGATGTACCCCAATTTGGGTGAGTAACAGTCAGTTCTAATTGGTATTGTCCGGTCTGAGAAAATTGATAGCGGAAATTCGGATCGTTAGAAACCAATTCTTCCTCCAATCGCCATTCATAAGTTGCTGCATTATTGTCAATGGCATCAAAGACCACCTCTTCATGGATTGTAATTCTTTCTTGGTCGTATTCAAAAAGTGCCGTGATCGGTTCTTCGCAAATAAGATCACATACATCCGAAACCAGCAAAGAAGAACGAAATCGCGTGATAGCAGTGCGCATACGCTCGCTTTGTCCTTGCGTAAAATTGTGCTGGCAACTGGTGTCTTCGTAGTCCATGTAATTGCTAATCATGTCCCTTTGGTCTTCTTCAAAGCCATCATAAGTGTCTGTATTGCACGAATTATGAGGATCGTCGCATGCTCTTCCAGAAGTGGTATTCAAGCGATCGGGCGGTGTATCACATACACGGTCTCCGTCTCGTAAGCAAACAAAATTCTTGCAATCTTGTCCTTCAAAAGTATGAAGTAATCCCAAATAATGCCCCATTTCGTGTACTTGCACGACTGAATTAGCAGTATTGCTTCCAAAAAAGCGCGCTTCGCAGACAATTCCGTCCGTACTCGTGCCATGACTAGAAGGAAATCTGGCATAGCCCGTCACATTGGGTGTGCAAGGTAAATTGGTAATTTCCCTCACCAACCAAATATTGATGTAATCTCTAGTGTTCCAACGAATTAAGCGTTTCAACTTAAAATCATCTCGAAGGAAAGTCAAATTACTCAAATCGGATTTCGTTCTTGTAATGCCATTGGTATAACCACCGTCTGGCGCTATTTTTGCCAAGCAAAAACAAATTCTGGTATCTACACCTTCTCCTCGGTCGTAGCGGTTTTGATTTGCAAAAGCATCATTCAGGTGTTGAATGCCGCGATAAACTTGTTCGTCAGAAATATTCTCTACTCCCTCTCGATGTACAATATGAACTACTACGGGTAAGCGGATGATGCTGTCGTTTTTGGGCGAAGTCGGTTGCGAAAGATCTTTATAAAGACGCTCGTTCATCTTTTCCAACGCCACTTGTTCTTGAGTTGCTAGCGCTTCCATACTAGCACAGCCATAATGCTTCTGAGCTAATACAGAAATATACAAAAAAGACAGCGAGAATAAGTAGAAATATTTCATACGCAGTAGTTTGTCTTACATACAATAATACTGCTTTTTTGTGAGAATTGCTAACGGCATTTTGATGTGTTAAGGTGAGGCAGACAAAATGCTTGATACTTTCAGTGTAAAAGAGAAATCTTTGGAGAGAAACAAGGTGTTTCTCTCCAAAGAACCAATCCGAAAACAGCATGAAAAAATTCGTTTTTCATTACGTTTTCAAATAATAATGTCAAACAAACGAATACACTTATTATTTTTTCTGCCCGAAAAAAAGTGTCTAAAAGCGAAGTTGTATTTAATCCCTAGGATACAAATTAAACTCAACCCGACGATTCAAGCGGCGTCCTTCCGCACTGCCATTATCCGCAATTGGACTGGCTTCGCCGTAACCTGTAAACTTCATTCGGCTTGCTGCAATGCCTTTTTCTAGTAGATAATTGTAGCAGCGTTCTGCTCTCCTTTCCGATAGCCATTGGTTGTAGCTGTCTTTTCCTGCGCTGTCGGTATAGCCGTCGATATTGACATTGTATTCTGGATAGCGAGATAAGATATCTGCCACTTGGTCTAGTCTATCGGAAGAACCCGTTTTGAGGAAAGAGCTATTGGTCTCAAACTGAATATTTTTCGCTACAAAGTCTAAAGTTTCTTTGTCTTCTTCCGAAATTTCTTTGATAGGACAACCTTTGTTAGTGATGCTTCCAGCTTCCTCAGGACAATCGTCCTCTCGATCTGCGATGCCATCACCGTCCGTATCTGGGCAACCATTGAAACGGGCAATCCCCGCTGCATCAGGACATTGATCTTTAGCATCTTCTATACCATCGCCATCTGTGTCAGGACAGCCTCCAAAGGATGCCGTTCCAAAAACATTCGGGCATTTATCTTCTGAGTCTTGTATGCCATCGCCATCCGTATCTGGACAACCTTGAAATTTAGCCAAACCCGCTACGGTTGGACACACATCTTCAGAATCTTGCACCGTATCGCCGTCGGTATCTGGACAGCCTGCAAAAGCTTTTTCACCCGCTACATCTGGGCAAGTATCATCCGCATCTGCAACACCATCACTATCTCTATCTGGACAACCTTTCAATGCTGCCAGCCCTGCTTCGTCTGGGCAAGCATCCATTAAATCGCTAACACCATCGCCGTCTCTATCCGCAGGGGCTTCTGGTTCTTGCGTCCCTTTACCCATGAATACTTTCACTCCTATATTGTGTATGAAATTGTCCAAATTACCGTCCGTTCCCGCCAGTTCGGTGGTAGATACTCGATAGTCGGAACGCGCATGTAAATACACCCCTTCCGAAAGCCTAAAATCCAAACCTACGCCCAGTGGAATTTGGAAGTCTGTATCTAGTCCTTCCACTGAACTCAATCCGAGACCAGCACTCAGATAAGGTACAAAAAAATTACTTTCTCTAAAAAATTGGAGTTGGAGGAGTGCATCGGCATTAATAAATAAATCGCCTTCACTCACTAAATTACTAGGATCGAGTGGCGTAGGAACCGTCGCTTTTCCAAGTCTGAATGGAATTTCCAGATTCAATGGTCCAGTAAGATTGCGATGATAAGCAATCTTAGCCGCAAGCGATTGGTTGCCTTCTGGATCGAGTAGATTTTCACCAAAAGGCGAATAATAATCTAGAATGGAGACGCTATAGGAAAGCGCGTTTTTGCGTTCAGGAGATTGTGCAAAAGACAATTGTAAGCAAAAGAATAATATACAAAGTATAGTGAATAGCGTTTTTTTCATTTTGTGTACAGAATTTGTGATTTAAGAAATTTGTGTTTATTTGTCATAGAAGTAGGAATATTTATGAAATAAGGTCGCAAATTTAGGGTAGGTTATTTTGTTCTTAGTTGCAGCCTGAGGCAGACCCGTTTCCTTTAAAGAAGGCGTATTGTTGATACTATAATTAATTTTAGGAACGACGCACAAATAACCTCAGATTCTTGACTTCATCTTTACGCCTTAGGCGAACAGGTTTTGCGCTACTTTCGTTAGAAAAAGTCTTATGTCCGCCTAAGGCGGATTGCGGTTTTTCTGCCTCCATTAGCACAAAAATATCTTGTCAAGAACCTCAGTTTATTCATCCCTCGTTCCTTAAAGTAAAAATAAGAATAAAAGAGCGATCCCACAGGGTGAATCTTAAGAAGATTCAAGCGAATGAACCGCAAGCGGACGGGATGCAAG
>JBCCRX010000147.1:0-14467 GCA_039201015.1 Bacteroidota bacterium
AGTAGGTTTACCTAATTATTTAGGCAATAAACTTGTGTAAAGTGTTCATTATAAACAATTTAAACAAATAAACAGCTTAAACAAATAGGTAGAAGTACTTAAGTAGGTTTACCTAATTATTTAGGCAATAAACTTGTGTAAAGTGTTCATTATAAACAATTTAAACAAATAAACAGCTTAAACAAATAGGTAGAAGTACTTAAGTGGTCACGCAGATTTATTTTTAAGATATGTCATATTTTGGTTTTTGAGAACAAGCTCATAATTGTTTAATAACCAGCTTCTTATTGAAGTCAAATATGACATATCTAGCATTAGATTAATTATGTCCAGATACTTACTTACAAATTTAGTACAAAAAAGCACTAAAAGGAAAAAGAAAAGCTTAAGTTGCGGATTGGAGGGCTTGAAATACTTAGGAGAGAAGTAATATTTTGGGTAAAGAATGTAAATTTATTTATCCAGCCTTACGGAGCGTAAAATACTGCCTACATGAAAAGAAAAATAGAAAACAGAGAAGCTATTTTAGCCTACGTTGAACGTCTGCGCTCTATGCCGCAAGAATTGAAAGAAGAAATTAGGGGTTGGGAAGAGATCGTTCGTTCGCCCTATTCCTATTCTTTTTACTCCAATAAAAAAAAGCGTTGGAATCGTACACCTCGTGGCTGCTATCGCGTCTCTAATCATTGGAATTTCACCAACAAAAGAAACAGAAGCAAAGGTGTAGTTCATTGCAGAACAAATATTCCTGTAAAAAATCATACCTACTGGACTTTGGCTGTATTTGAAAAGGGCATCTGGCAAGTCATTAAATCTTTACCGAACAATGGATCGTATGTTTGAAGTATCATTGTTTCTTTGAAGACACTTGCAGTAAATATTTTGAAGTCAAAACATTAGACTTTATTCACAATAATATTTTTAAGAAGTAGAAAGTATATTTTTCAACCCTTTCGAGCGAGTTAAAAATTTTTGTGAATAATCACCATTCAAGAATTCAAATCTACTCAATTGTATTAAGCTGAGCCCCGCCTGAAACATGATTCGATAAAAAATTCTTCTTTGTGCTTTTGAATGCTACCTTTGCATTTATTTATCTTGAAAAGCTGTTCGTTTCTTGATATTCTCATCTAAACTATGAAAAAACTACTTCAAACAATAGGAACACAGATTGCCGCTTTTTTCACCAGTCCAATTGTCTTAAAAAATTTAGGACTGATGCTGATCGCATTGGTAGCACTATTGTTGTTGACTTCTATTTTACTCAAAACTTGTACGCGCCATGGAGATTCTATGCAAGTCCAAGATTTCCGAAATATGGATTTACGAGATGTGAGGATAGTTGCCAAAAATAGTGATTTAGAGTTGGTCGTATTGGACTCTATAGATCGGGGAGAACGTCCACCAAATATCGTAATTAGTCAAAATCCCGCAGCCTTTTCAAGGGTAAAAAAACATCGAACTATTTACCTAACAACTACCAGAGTGGAAAGAGTGAAAACTACAACTCCACCTATTTCGGAGCGCGATAATTTTGAAAACTACGAGCGAACGCTGCGGGTGAAAGATTTGAAAGCTAATATTAAGGAAGAAAGAACCAACAATCGTTATCTGCCAGGCACCATTTTAGAAGTCTATCATGGAAAAGATTCACTCACCTTCGACGAGATAGATCAAGGCTATGAACTTGAAAAAGGAAGTACTTTGGATTTTGTGATTACTAAATATGGCGTGGAATCGGTGAAAATGCCTGACCTTGAGTGCGATCCATTTGAAGTGGCAGAAATTGCCATTAAAGATGCGAAATTAGTCATAGGCATTATCCATGATGATGTGACGGTGATAGATCGCAAAACTGCCTACGTTTATAAAACGATTCCCGCTTACAGTCCAGATCAAAACTTACAAGTGGGGCAGCAGATCGATGTCTATTTGACACAAGATGTACCTGCGAATTGCAACTAGCATAGTGTGCTTCGGCTACTCAGGAAAAGGCACTATCAGGAACTCAGTTGTTCAAGTGCTTCTTTTAATCTTGCTACTTCTTCGAGTGCTTTTTCCTTTGCTAGGCGTTCTTGCTCTTTTTCTTTTTCCAATATAGCATTCGCTACAGATTCCTTTCCAAACATCTGATTCCATTCTTCTGGACTCCGAAAAGGCTTGCCATCAGGAAAATAGAACTTAATATCTTTTTCTTCACGCGCTATTGTGATGTTCATCAAACTGCTTTTCCACTTAGCGTCTTTTAGTTCTATTTGTTGTAATTCATCTTCCTCTTCGTCCTTTGCATATACGATGAAATCATTATTGTAAGGGTCAATGATGATGAATTCTTTTACTTTGTGGTGGTCGTAGAATTTTAGTTTACGCAGCATCTCCATAGTGGTATTGCTGAGAGAAAGTACCTCAAAGACAACCGAAGGAGCGATGTTTTCTTCTTCCCATTGTTTGTAAGAACCTCAATAGCCCTTTGGACGATTGAAAGCAACTAAAACGTCTGGTGCAACTACTATTTTAGTTTTTCCTTCTACCGGATACCAAAATAAATCACCCGCTACAAACACATCTTCTTCTCTGTAAATAATTTCTAAATTGATTTTTATGAGGACAATGAAATTGAATTGTAGTGTGTTATCTGCCGTAGGTTTTCCGTCTGACTCTGGATAGTAAAGCTTTTCCGTTCTTCTTATTTGCTGTGGAATATAAGTCATACTTCCCGATTTGTGTATGCTGTGAAAAAATTACAATGTAAGCCAAAAGTTGGAAAAAGTCAATGATTAGTTTTTCTCTAAAGCATCTGATGCGCCTCTCTGAGTAAGTCATTCACCTGTTTCACTGGATTGAAAGTCAAAATAGGCACTTCTACAAAAATTGTATTCCAATCTGCCATAGAACCGTTCCAAAGTCCTGGTAGCTCTAGGGCTTTTAATGGGCGACCTTCTTTTGATTTATTAGAAATGAAGCCTTGCCTTGGATTGACGTATTTTTTTAAATCAAAAATTTTGCCTTGATCGTCTTTCAGACTACACACCAAGTCCACCGGATTGAAGTGAGAAGAAATTTTCAGTAGTGATAATTGTTCATCATTGTCTTTATCAATTTGCGCACTCTCTACGATGTGGAGCGAAACGCTTTGGTCTGGATTCTCCGCAAAAAATGGTCCGCCGCCAGGCTCTCCTTCATTTTTGACCATGCCGCAGACCCGAATTGGTCGATTGAGTTTTTGATACAAAAAGGCTCTTTTCTGATTCAAGTCATATCCTTGATAGTCACTCGGTGGACGGATAAACAACTCTTCTTTAAGGAAGGCTTCTATTTCCTTTATTGTGGCTGCGGATGATGACTCCTTTAGTTGACCGACGTAACCGAAAATCTTTTCTTGTAACTTTAGTAAAACGCCGCCCAAAGCCTTTTTATACTGATAAGTCGTTTCCTTTAAATGATCTGGAACGACATTGTCAATATTTTTAATAAATACCAGATCAAAATCCAAGGCATCCAAGTTGTCAAGCAATGCACCATGTCCTCCTGGGCGAAACAAAATGCTATTATCTTCTAAACGAAAAGGCTGATTGTTTTCATCCACCGCAATAGTATCAGTACGCGCTTGTTGTTGCGAAAAACCAATTTGATAATGAACACCAAACTGTGATTCATATTTGCTTTGCAGTTGTGCCAGTAATTCCTCAAACTTCTCTTGGTGTTCTGTCGAAACCGTAAAGTGCAAGTGAACATTACCTTTTTCATCTTGACAATAATTTGCACCTTCCACTAAATGCTCTTCAATGGGCGTACGCGTAAAGCCGCCATAATCGTGAAATTGCAGCAAGCCTTTTGGCAAATTGCCGTAATCCAATCCATGTTCTTTCAGTAAGGCAGCAAGAATCGTTCGATATTCTCTTTTTTGAATTAAGTCGTCTAGTGAATGACCATTTTGCTGTAAAGCCGCCGCCAAGTCTGCTCTAAAAGCCAAGCGATCTAGTTCTAGCACGATTTCTTTTGCCTTTGGGTGCTCTTCAATGTTTTCTTCACTATCCACATAGGCAAAAAGTGCTTTGAACATCCGACTAGCCGCACCAGAAGCAGGTACGAATTTACAGACCTCCAGAGACTTACTTTTCTCTTCGTACACCTTTGTGTAAGTGGCTAATTCCGCTTCGCTTAATTGCAAAATACCTTCCCCTACCCTAGCTGCCTGAGTCACCTTTGTGAAAGGGAAACCTTCTCGGAAATAGCTCAATTGCTGCTTGACCATTTCAAGGCTAATACCCTTGTTTTCTAGCTGTTGTAGATCGTTTTGTGAGAACATAGTAGTAGATCATTTTAAAGTTTAACCCTCAACTGTTTCAACAAGTTCGGAGGATTGCAATAGTAATTATTAGTTGAGAAATTCTACAACAAAACCGAGCATTTCAACGCTAAAGTTGTTATTTTGCAAGAGGAAGCATACTTTTCAGGATAAAGTGCGAATTTTTATTAAAATCATTTTATGGCAGTTAATATACCAGAGACAAACAAAAAGAGAATCGTTATTATTGGTGGTGGATTTGCGGGACTTGAGCTATCGCTTCACTTGGTAAAGTCTGATTATCAAGTCGTTTTAGTGGATAAAAACAATCACCATCAGTTCCAACCACTTTTTTATCAGGTTGCTATGGCAGGGCTAGAGCCAAGTTCTATTGTGTTTCCCTTCCGAAAAATCTTCCAAAAAGCGAAAGATGCTTACGTCAGAGTAGCGGAAGTGCAATCTATTGATATTCAAGAGAAAAATATTCAAACCACATTGGGCGACATGTGGTATGACTATTTAGTGATTGCAGTGGGAGCAGACACCAATTTTTTTGGCAATGAAAGAATCGCGAAACACGCTATTCCGATGAAGTCGGTTTCAGAAGCCCTATTTTTGAGAAATCATATTCTGGAAGACTACGAAAAAAGCATAACCATTCAAGATTTTCAAGAGCGACAAAAGTACATAGACATCGTCATTGTTGGTGGTGGTCCAACAGGCGTAGAAGTAGCGGGCGCATTGGCGGAGATGAAAAAATTTGTGATTCCCAAAGAATACAAAGAGCTCAATTACAAGGAAATAGATATTCATTTGCTGCAAGGAGGCGATCAACTATTAGCGGGCATGTCAGAGAAATCTTCGGAAGCTGCCCTTAAATTTCTGAAAGACCTTGGGGTGAAAGTTCAGCTGAATTGTAGGGTCACAGATTATGACGGTACTTACGTTTACACGAAAGACGGTCAGAAAATATTGACGCGCAAACTGATTTGGGCAGCAGGCATTATTGGCAACAAACTGCCAGGTGTGCCAGAAGAAGTGATCGAAGGCGGCAATAGAATTCGAGTAAATGCTTACAATCAAGTAGAAGGTTTTGAAGATATTTTTGCCATTGGTGATATTGCTTACATGCAAAGCGAGGCGTACGAATACGGTCATCCTCAAGTTGCACAAACAGCCATTCAGCAGGGCAAAAATCTAGCAAAAAACTTTAAAAGAATGCTCAAAAATCAGGAACTAAAGAAGTTTGAATATAAAGACAAAGGCTCCATGGCAACCATAGGCCGGCACAAAGCAGTTGTTGATTTACCGCAGTTTTCTTTCAATGGTAGTCTGGCGTGGTTTGCTTGGCTCGCTGTGCATCTTTTTGCCATCATTGGCGTAAAAAACAAGATATTTATTCTATTCAACTGGCTTTGGAACTATTTAATGTACAATCAATCTCTTCGCCTGATTATTAAGCCGTATTCTAAGGAAGAGACTGCTTAATTGTTATTTTAGCTTTGAAAACCAATACTTTACAAAAAAGTATCATATACAAAAGTTATTCTGCCTGAGTCCTTAGACCGATTACAAAAGCAATATTTCTCAAACTTTAAGAAAAAATAGGCTAACAATATATATTGTTTTGCGTACAATTCTATGTTCCATTCCTTGAATGTGCAATAATTTGTCGTGTACATACCTCTCAAATATCATACACACGCAATTATTAAACCGATAGAACACTTTTTTCTCATGTACCGATTTAGTAAGAAACAAATAGTCAAAATACTATTGACTATCATCTATTTTCCAACAGAGTATTTTGCTTACAAATACTGCTCAAGCTATCGCTGCTCTAAGATAGCTGCTTTTTATCCATACGATAGATTACAGAACCATAGAGGGTTTTTTTACAAAAAAGTCTTCCAGAACCATATTAACTAATATCTTAAGATACTAGACAATGAACGAATTTTACAATATCGCCATAACAAAATCCCACAGCATGATGCGGCTTTGTTTACTTTTACTCCTAGCTTATCTGGCTCAAAACAGCCTTCAAGCCCAAGCTTGTACGCCTGACCCTGCCTTCGAGAATTTTCCTCAAGGGCTCTATCCTGCCCCGTTCAATGCAGATACTCGCCCGAACGGAGGTATAGACGTTCCTGCTTGTGCAGGACAAGATTATGAATTTGTATTCACCCTAGTTGGTGGAGACTCTGTTGATATAGGAAATGGCACAATGATTGCCCTAGAAAGTATCAGTTTGGAAACGGTTAATATTATTGATCCCGACGGTAATCAATCTCCTTTAAGTAGCGTAGGTCTTTCCTTTGCTTGCAATCCAGGCAGTTGTACTGTACTTGCAGGGGATATCGGCTGCTTGGTCATTAGAGGAACAATCGGGCAAGATGTCACGCCTGGAATATACGAGTTTGTTTTCAGTGGAACAGTTACCATAGAAGGCTTTCCACCAAGCCCAGTCACACTTCCAGACCAAGTCAGATTTCCAGGGGATGCCTATTTCATAGAGATTAGAGATGCTGATTGTACGCCAGTAAATTGTAGTTTAGCTGTCACTACCACCACCACACCTGCAGAATGCTTTACTTCTAGCGATGGATCCGCTACAGCAAATGTAACGGGCGCTACTGGAATGGTCACTTATCAATGGGACGATGCAGCAGGTAATGCTACTAGTCCAACCGTGGATAACTTACCACAAGGCACTTACAGCGTAACGGTAAGCGATGAATCCAATTGTAGCGTAGAAACTACTGCCTCCGTGGGGGCTAGCTTCGGTGCAGTAAATTTTGTGGTCAATAAAGACAGCGATGCAAGTTGTAGCGGAGGTGGTCAAGCAAGCGTCATCATGCTAGAAGGAACACCACCATATACCTACGAATGGTCGAATGGAGTGACAGATTCGGTAGCTACTGATTTGGATGAAGGGGAGTATTTTGTGACCGTTACTGATGATACAGATTGTTCCAATATCGGTTCTGTTGTGATAGAAGGAACGGACGAGGTACTCAATATTACGCTTAGCAAAACAGATGTAGAATGTAACGGTGACGCGACTGGAACGGCTAGTGCAGCAGTAGAAGGAGGAACAGACGGTGTCACTTTTTTGTGGTCAAATAACGAAACAACGAATACAATAACCAATCTACCCGCTGGCGAATATACTGTTACTGTGACTAGAGGAGGATGTGAAGTTATTGATAGTGTTACAATAGCACAACCCGACCCAATTGTTATTACACTGACGACACAAGACTCTGATTGTGAAGGTGGTAATAACGGAACAGCCATGGCAAGCGCAACGGGTGGCAATGGGGGCTTTAGTTTCACCTGGGATACTGGCGGCGGACAAAGCGGTCCTTCAATCGCTGATATCGCGCCAGGCGATTACAATCTTACCGCTACCGATGCAGAAGGATGTACCGCTTCGGAAAGCTTTACAATTAGTGGTGCAGACCAAGGCGTTTCCTACACTTTAGACCTCACTGACGCCACTTGCAATGGAGATAGTGATGGTAGTGCATCCGTTACAATTGAAGGTGATGATACTGGCGTAATGATTAGTTGGTCAACGGGCGAAACGAGTGATAGTATTGGTAATCTAGTAGCAGGCGACTACTCCGTCATGGTCTCGGATTCTGTCTGTGTAACTTCTGAGGATTTTACCATTACCCAGCCTGATTCTATTGTCGTTTCAATTGAAAAAACAGACGTAAGTTGCGATGGCGCAACGCTAGGTACAGCAACACTTACGGCTGGTGGAGGAGACGGTAATTTTATCTATGTCTGGAATATTGACAGTACGGGTAATAGTGTCTCAAACTTAGCGATTGGAACGTATATAGCGACGGTGACGGACGGGAACAATTGCTCACAGACCACTAGCGTAGAAATAGAACAGGAAGAACTGGATTTAAATACTACCACCAATATCACGGATGTGGCTTGTAATGGCGAAATGTCTGGAAGAGCAGAAATCAACGTAGAAGGTAGGAATACAGGACTGACCTACTTATGGTCGAACAGCGATACGACGGATATTATAGAAAATGTGGCAGCGGGAGACTATACCGTAACTATCACAAATGCGGAAGGATGTGAATACACAGAGACGATAAACATCGCCGAGCCAGACCAGCTTTTAGTCAATATTGAAGCGGAAAATGCAACGGCTGGTTGTAGTGCAGGTGTTCCAGTTGCCTTAAATGCAAGCGTATCGGGCGGTACGGCTACCTATGATTATCTTTGGTCCACGAACGAAGTTTCCGCTAGTATTGGCGATCTCGAAAGTACTACCTATTTCGTGACAGTTACGGACGCCAATGGCTGTATCGCAACTGACTCTCTTATAGTGACCGCTGATAATAATGTATTTGCAACCAACACGAACATTACAGAAATAGAATGTAATGGAGAGGAAACGGGCGTCATACAAATTCTTGCCTCTGGTGGTTCTGGAAACTATACCTACCAATGGTCAGCTAATGCCAATGCTGGCAATGTTGCTATTGCTCCAACTTTGGGGGCAGACACTTATATGGTTACTGTTTCCGATAGTGAGAGTTGTAGTGATACCCTAAGCATTACCTTAGATGAGCCAGACCCGATCAGCTACACTACTATCCTCACAGATGCTTCTTGCGCGGGGCTGAGCGACGGAACAATCTCGGTCATTCCTTCGGGCGGTACAATGCCCTATACTTTCACTTGGCAACACGACGGAATGGATACTTCCAGCTTTGAAGGACTAGCAGCAGGCACTTATAGCTTCATTATTTTAGATGTAAATGACTGTAGTCTAGCAGATTCTATTACCATCGGAGAACCCGATGCAATTACTATCAATACACGTTCTGTTGGTGGTGGCTGTGGCGGAACAGCACCAACTGCCATCATCGCTGAAGCAACGGGCGGAAACGGAGATTACTCTTATGAATGGTCAGACGGCACAATGTCCAATACACTTTCCAGTCCTGAAACAGGTACAGTTACGGTATCCGTTACCGATGCCTCAGGCTGTACTGCTAGCCTAGAAATAGAAGTGACAGATGAAGAAGTACCGCTGGTATTAGGTATAGAAAAAACCGACGTAGATTGTAACGATGACGGGCAAGATAATGGAACAGCAAGCGTGATGGTTTCAGGAGGAAGCGGTAATTACAACTTTATGTGGTCAACGGGTGGCATGGACGCAACGATCACCGGTTTAGGCGCAGGCACTTACACCGTGACGGTCACCGATGATACGCAGTGTATAGATTCTATTTCCGTCGAAGTACTTGCCCCCACTCCTTTCAGTATCAATTTGGGTACATCCAACCCACGTTGCGCAGATGAAGAAAATGGTAGAATTACGCTTACTACTTCAAGAGGGACTATAGGAGATTTCACCTATGCTTGGAGCGATGGTGCAGATACTCCTAGCCGTAATAACATAAGTGCAGGCACTTACAGCGTAACGGTAGTAGAAACCGCTACCAATTGTACAATTTCAGAAAGTGTGGAGTTGACAGCACCCGCAGCGATAAGGATTGATCAAAGCTCACTTATCAATGTGGACTGTGCTGGAAATATGAATGGAGAAATTGGCATATCAACCAGTGGTGGTGTAGGTACGCTGAGTGTTCTGTGGTCCACTGGAGCGAGTGACAATACCATTACAGGATTAGCGGGTGGTGAATATATCGTCACGGTCACTGATAGGGATAATTGTTCTGCCGTACGAACTTTCACAATACAAGAACCCGAACCATTAGAAGTAGAAATACAAACTGTTCCTTCGACTAATATTGATGGTGGAATAGCAACTGCTGTCGTAATGGGTGGTACGCCTGGCTATACTTATTCTTGGGAGGCTATCTCTTCGGGTCCGATTGATCAGACAGGTTCATCTGTCGATGACTTATTACCAGGCAACTACTTGCTCAGTGTCACAGACAGTAGGGGTTGTACGGCAGTAGAAACTTTTGTGTTAGAATTTTCTGCTTGCGAAAGTAATATAGAACTCACTTTGGATTCTGAACCCACTGATTGTGGTATGGGCTTTGGAAGTGTCAGTGTGGTAGCAAGGGGTGGAATTGGTCCATATACTTATGTCTGGAGTACGCAAGACTCTACGACTACTGTAGATAGCCTAGAAGCGGGAAGTTACAGCGTGACGGTTTTTGATAATCTTGGCTGTGGAGAAGTTGGTTCTGTAGATGTCATCAATCCAGCAGATTTTGTAATTTCTATTAGCAATACACCCGTTTCCTGCGGTGGTGCAAATGACGGCAGACTAAACGCCATCCCAAGTGGTCCAGGTCCATTTACCTTCCAGTGGTCAACGGGTGCAACCACCCAAATGATAGACAGCCTTCCACCAGGTAGATACACTGTATCTGTGAGAAATGGAGCAGGCTGTGAGCGAGACCGAACAGTAGAGGTACTAGGCGGCGGCGGAGAAATAGAAGCGGAAATCACATCTAGAGTAAATGTTAGTTGTCCAGGTGATACGGATGGTTCTACCTCTATTGCTGCCAATGGTGGTGTGGGTCCTTACACTTATAATTGGGAAAGAGTAAGTGACGGCGCAAGATTTGAAGGCGATACTTTACTCAATCTGGAAACGGGCACTTACTTGGTCACCGCTACGGATGCCAGTGGATGTACGGCTACCACTTCCGTAGAAATAGGAGAACCAGAAGCCTTAGTGGCTGAAGTTTTAGTAAATAATGTGCTTTGCGCAGGAGACAGTACGGGTACAGCGGGTGTCAATCCCGAAGGCGGTGTTACGCCTTATGAATATGCTTGGTCAACGGGCGATTCCATACAAGGTATTTTTGATCTCCCTGCGGGTAGTTATATATTGAGCGTTACGGATGCAAGGGGTTGTGAAACTATATCCAACTTTGAAATCACCGAATCTGATCCTATCGTCATTACGGAAGTATCCATCACGCCAGAAAGCGCGCCAGGTGCGGATGATGGTATGGCAGAGATTAGTGTGACGGGTGGTAATGGACCTTATACCTATGCTTGGGAAGATGGTGAAAACGATTCAGCAACAGCAACTGATCTATCGCCTGGTTTACAGGATGTGACGGTTACAGATGTCAATGGCTGTACAGCGGTCTATACCGTTAATATCAACGAAGAAGGTTGCTCTCTGAGCGGAGCAGTCGTCACAACAGACGTACTTTGTAGTGGCGAACAAGACGGGACGGCTACTGTAAATATTTCAGGAGAAAGTGGAGATGTGGATTATGCTTGGAGTGAAAATAGCGAATTAAATGAAGCTACCATCACTGGACTAGAGGCTGGTGTGTACGCAGTCACAGTGACCGATGATAGCGGTTGTCCAGATATTATTGAGTTTACGATAGATGAACCTAGCGCCATTCAATTGGAGGTAGAAGATGTCGTCAATTTGGATTGCGACGGAAATGGGGGAACTGCTACCGCAAGTGCTTCTGGCGGAACGGGGACATTAACTTATGCTTGGTCAACTGGTTCGAATACAGCGATGGCTACCGACTTAGAAGAAGGAGAAAATACCGTAACGGTAACGGATGAAAACGGCTGTGAAGCGACGATGACAGTCAATATAGAAAGAGATTTTGGAGATGATTTCAATGCAAACGTAGAGGCAAACGATGTAAGCTGTGGTGATGCATCTGATGGAAGCGCGACGATTACAGTGACGGGTGGAGGTGATTTCACTTTTGATTGGCCAGCACCCATTGATAGCGAAAGCAATACCGCAGAAGGATTGGCAGTAGGCGAATATGAAGTCACCATTAGCGATGCAGGAGGATGTAGCACGACAGTCACGGTAACGATAGAAGGTGTTCCAGCTTTAGAAGCACTGACGACGGTCATCAATCCAGTAGTTTGTAGAGGTGATTCTAGCGCGGTCATCAGCACCGAGGTACAAGGCGGCACTGCTGATTACAGCTTCATGTGGTCGGATGGCAGCGACGATGCACAACTCGAAAATGTAGCGGCGGGCACTTATGGTTTGACCATTACGGATGCCAATGGCTGTACGGTAGAATTGGAAAGGGAAGTAACAGAACCCAATGATACCATTAGTATTACGATTGAATCAACAAATGAAACAGTGGAAAACGCCGAAGACGGAGCAGCGCGAGCAATCGCCTCTGGTGGAACAGGAAATTATCAATACGCTTGGAGTTTCCAGAACACCCAACAAGAGTTTATTGCCAACGTACCGCCAGGCGAATACACCGTCACGGTAACAGATGACAATGGTTGTGAAGCAATTGCTACAGTAATCATTGAAGCTGCGGAAAGCATTTGTAATGTGCAATATACACTTGAAATCAGTACGACGAGTGCAAGCTGTGATGACCTAGCAAGTGGACGTGCAGAAGTGGTCAGTGTTTCGGAAGAAGGCACATTTACTTACGAATGGTCGAATGGCGATCTAACCGCTGTAGCTGATTCTTTGACACCTGGCGAATATCTTGTGACCGTCACGGACGAATTGGGTTGTTTTGTAGAAGATAGTGTTGTTATCACTACGCCTGATTCTTTGGAACTTCTCGCAAATGTAACGGGCATCGGTTGTGAAGGCAGCAACGACGGTAGTGCTGCACTAGAAGTGAGCGGCGGAACAGCACCTTTCAGCTATACTTGGAGCATTGATACACTCGATACGTCGGTGAGAGATACGCTAGCAGCAGGCGAATATTTTGTGACCGTTACGGATGCCAATGGCTGTACGGATACGCTCAGCTTTGCGGTGGAAATCGGAGAAGACAATACACCTCCTACTTTTGACTTCCAAGAACTGACTGTCTTTTTGGATGAATTTGGAGAGGCGAGTTTTGAGATGATGGACATCTTGAATAGTGTCAGCGATAATTGTGGCTTAGATACCGTGATTATGATGGCAGATACCAGTATTTTCTCTTGTGAGAATCTAGGTGTGAACCGCATTCCGTTCATGGCAACCGATGAGCGTGGCAATGTGGCAATGGATACGGCAATTGTTATTGTTGCTGATACGATTGCGCCTTTCTTGGATTGTTTGAACCAAGATACTTTGATTACGGACTGTCTAGCAGATCGAACGATTAGTTTTGAATTGCCACAAGTTTTGGATAATTGCGGACAAACGCTGACACCAAGCTTGCTGTCAGGTCTCGAAAGCGGCGCTACTTTCCCTGCTGGTATTACAGAACAAGTTTTTGAGGTCATGGATTCTAGCGGGAATATCGCAACTTGTAGCTTCACCGTCAATATTGATGTGCTGGGAGTAGAAATCACGCAAGTAGAACCCACCTGCGCTAACTTCTCCGATGGGAGCTTGAGCGCGAGTGCAACCAATGCAGAAGGCAATGTCTTCTACACTTGGAGCACTGGCGATGATATGCAAGAAATTACAGGCTTATCGGCTGGTGATTACCAAGTGACCGTTATAGACGAAGCAGGTTGCTCTAGAGTGGAAATGTTCACTTTGACTGAACCCGATCCATTGAGAATTATAGTAGATTCTATTGCGATGACGACCGAAGAATTATCTACTGGCGCAATTTTTGTTACCATCGAAGGCGGCTCTCAACCTTACAATTTCCAGTGGGTCTTCCCCAACGGTAGCATTATTACACAGGTGCAAGATTTGGTCAATGTTGGTTTGGGAGAGTATCGTTTGACGGTCTTCGATGCCAATGGCTGTACGGTGGTTTCTGATCTATTATCCACCGATACTACTTTCAGCAGCACTAATGTCTATGAAGTAGATTACGAGGTCAGTTTGCATCCAAATCCGACTTCTGGAAGGCTGTTCTTTAATATTACGCAAGACAAAGCACGTACTTATCAAGTTTCACTATACGACATGACGGGCAGATTGGTGCGCACCTTGGCGAGAGAAGACAGCCGCCTCAACGAACGCGAATTTGATCTCTCTGATCTAGGCAATGGTATGTATTTTATCCGAGTTCAAGTGGAAGATCAGATACTGACAAAACGAATTGTGGTGATGAAGGACTAGGGAAGTTTTTAGCTAATAAATACATTGCTGGTTCTGAATGATTTCATTTGGTCAGCATTATTTATGGAAGCTCACGTTTATCTTCAAATCATATGGGCGTCACGCCTAAGGCGGACAAGTCGAGCCCATATGATTTGATCAAGGTTTTTTGAAGGTAGAAGCGGCGAAAT
>JBCCRX010000148.1:0-14416 GCA_039201015.1 Bacteroidota bacterium
CCAATTCATGCCATCTGGCACTAGCCGTCCTTCACTAAAATAAATGGCTTCCAAGTCCCCATTATTGTATTCGATGCCACTACAATACTCCTTTTCGCTCTCAGTGTTGCCTGCATCCGTGACTTTCTTTTGCAGCTTTTGACCAAGTGCATCGTATTGCCATTCGATGAAGTCTTGGTTGGGATTAAGATTGGCGGTGTTGAAGGCAGCTTTGTAGGGCAGATTGAGGTAGTTGTAGGACATTGTAAAACCTTTGTGACTATCGGTTTTTAGATTACCATTGAGGTCGTAGGTGTAGCTGCTACTGCTGCCTTTGAAACCCATATTGGGATGCGCTGCGTTGGCGGCATCCGCCACGCTTTGTAGATGATTCGGAATCAAGGAACTGTAAGTATAAGTCAAATCATCTACTAGACTGCCCGTTGGCGAGCCATTGATCGCACTTTTGCGCTGCAAAAATAAAATATTACCATCCAAATCGTACTCAATCAAAGGCACACTGTAGCGATCTACGGGATCGTAAACACCACTATAGAAATATTGATCCGCTTTGGTCAAGCGATCGAATGAATCGTAGGTGAAGCCATAAGCACGGGTCTCATCGCAGCCTATTTTCCATTCCATCGCTGAAATATTACCATTGAACTGCCCCGTGCTGTTCGGCACACCCGAGAAATTGTAGGACAGCTTCATCGCAAACAAATCGGTGGGCTGCTGCCCTTCGCCTACTCTACCCACAGGTCCTCCACAGCCATTGTTGAAATTGATGTTATTGATGTTGGTCATCCAGCCTCGGATGTTGTAGGTATAGTCCACATATTGCAGAAAATCGCTGCCATTGTATTGATGTAGTCCCTTTTGCCACAGCAGACCGCGTTCATCGTATTCTTTGCTGCAAGTCTGAAATTCTCCATTGCTATTGATTTCGTGGTGCATCGCGATTTCTCGTCCCGTATGGTCGTAGTCGTAGCGTTCTTTGAGGGTGTAGCTTTTGGGCACAGCTTGCACCACCGCATTGTGCTGCCGTTCGCTTTTTAGCAGCCAGCCAGGGAAGTTGTAGCTATTGAAAACTATGTCTTCTCCATTGAGATGATGCTCGCTTTGGGTCTGTATGACCCTTGCGCGCTCGTCGTAGAAGCTGTGTTGTGATAAAAAAGTATTGGTGCTGCCGTCGCTTTCTAGGATGCCCGTTTTGGTGGAAGTGACCATATTGCGCGTCCAAGTAGAGGCGGCACTTTCGTAGTCGGTGGTGTTGGGTGGTGGGCTATAGCTGGGATCATCCATATCCATGCCATCATTGCCCAAATCATAGTCATCGTAGTAGGTGACGCTATGTACTTCTAGCTGCGTATTGGCGTCCGTCGGGAAACTGTTGTTGAGGGTATAATTATGGATTTGGCTGCCATCTACTTCTTCGTAAACGAGGGGCAAATTACTGCTGTTGTCGGGCAACTGACTGCCTTTGTATTCGCCCGTCACGATTGGGCGTTTTAAGCGGTCGTATTTGGTGATGATTTGATTATCATTGTTGTCAATGGTCATGACGGGCAGGTCGAGTTTGTTGTAGTACAACTCCGTTGTGCCGCCGCCTGGTATGGCTTTCACACTCAGCAATCGCCGATCATTGTAGCGATAGGCATAGATGCGACGAAAGTTTTTGATGTGGTAGATGTTCCAGTCGTCGGCAGCTTCCATATCTGCGGCGAGTTGGGGTGGAATGATGGCTACAGGCTTGTTGTAGTCGTCGTAGGCGGTATAGGTTCGTGCCATCTCGGTGGCATTGAGCACACGTTCGCTCATGATCTGTCGCCCTAGTTTATCGGTATAAACTCGACTCACATTACCATTTTCATCGGTGGTTTTGACTACATTGAGTTCGTTAGCGGCGAAAATATCGCTGTTGCGCATGCCCTTGCGGAAATCGTGAACGGCATCGGCGGGAGTGTTTGCACGATACTCGGTTCGGACGGCTCTACTAGCACTGCTCCAAGTCAGTCCAGGAGCATTCTGGGCAGTCGGTCTATTGAGTGGACTAGCTTCAAAACTCATTCTAGTGAAAGCGTGCGGCCCATTATTGGCAGCGACGCCACTACTCGTTAGTTGTTGGTAGAAACTCGGTTGTTCGGTATCTGCTGAATTTCTAAAATAGCCAGGATCGTTGCTACTAACGGTATAGGGCAGATATTCTTTGTCCATTCGATTGAATTGGTCGTATTCCATCCAACTTACGATATCTTTCTGCGCAAAAGAGGCTTGTGCAGCTACGCTTTGTATCGGGCGACCTAAGCCGTCGAAGTATTGATAATTTCGTCGGACTTGACCATTGATAATACTCAAGTTATTGACCTCACTCAAAAACTTTTGATTTGGGAGCAGGACTTCTTGGGTCTGAATGTAATTTTGGTTCTGCACATTGCCATCACCAGCATATTTGTAGTCAAGGGCTTGGATGATATTATCTTCAAAATCTTTAACTGTTTGGAGACGTAGTAAATCATCGTATTCATAAGTCGTTCTTCGATTACTTTCATCCGACATTCCATTCAATAAGCGCGTATCTGCATCATAAGCATAAGAAGTCATCATTGCATCAGCAGGATGCAATCTAAGGTCATCTAAACGAATAATAATGATATCAGAATCATTTTCATCAGGTCGGATAGTGATTTCCAAATCTGAACTACTGTCTATATCGATTTCTTGATGGTATTCTCTCCAGTCTAGAGAAATAAGTGGTATCGTTATGGTTGAACCATCTTTTTTTTCAATGATAACATCTGCGGGTTGCCCTCCACTAGAAGCGTTTCTTGCCCAAAAAGAAATGATGTATTTTCCTGTAGGAATATTGGTGTTGGTATATACAATCCTTTCATCAGGATTGTATAAAAATCCACCATTTAGAGTGTAGTGGGCACCAGAAGTAATACCTTGTATTTGATAGTTCCAATTTCCGTCTTCTATAAAGTCCGAATTAGTTCCGTCACCGGGATATTCAAAACTGGTAAAGGCGACTGCTTCTTCACTTGCATTTTTAGTGATGGAAGTCATCCGAGTTCCATCATGACTCCAAGTCATCGCCACAGATTGGTCGTGGGTTTGCTGAATTTCAGTCGGATTACCAAAAGCATCGTAATGATTGTAAGTCAACTGTGGAAGGCTTTGCCCATGACACTGATAATCGTCGTCTTTGAAAAAAGTAGAAGCCATATTGCCGATATAGGAGGGCGTAAACTCACTGCTGATGGTGGCTCGCTCGTATTCGGTGCGCCAAACTTTATCGGGATAAGGAAAGCCGCTGCTTTTGTATTCTGTCACGGTGGAAGAAAGCACCTGCTCTGGACGGTTGGGGAGTTTTACGTATTGGGTGCTTTCTATGGGAGCATTGATGATGTGCTTATCTATCAAACTTTTGAGTCCTATGGCTGCGCCTACTGCATTCGCAGGGTATTCATAATCCAGAGGATATTGAGTGCGTGTGATGTATTGAATATCGTCAGAATTGGTAATTTCAGTTTCAATAATATTGTAAGTATTGTCGCTTAAGTTAGCTTTTTCGTCATCATAATCAAAAGTAGTTATAGTAGTTATAGGATTTAACCCATCTTCATCATATACTATCTGAGAAGTCTGCTTTATATAATGCCATTGTCTGACATTGGCATAGGCATAAAAATCAATTTGATTAGTATATAGACAAGCATCGAGTGGTGTAGGTGCTTCCACATCTGTAATCGCTGTAAATGGTTTGATACTCCAAATCCAGTAGCGACCATCGCCCCAATCAATATTATTATAAGTATTGATGAGTTCTTGCACTTTCGTGAAGGTATTATTTTGATACTCATAATCAATTTGTGAAAGTAGCTTTCCATTTTTCAGGTTATAGAAATTAGGCAGGCCTGCAATATTATCATCTTCTACATCTAAAGTAGCTTCATTATAAAAAAACATTTCTCGCTTGCCAGCAATACCGCCATTATCATCTTCAATGGTCATTTCCACTTCATCGTAACCCACAAAACTGCCTGCAAAGGCACTACTAAGAGGAACAAGACTGTTGGCACTACGAACTAAATACTTTAATAAATAAAAAGGTGGATTGTTACAGCCTGATACAGTGAGACTTTTGTCTTCAAAATAAGAATAGTATGGTTGGTTGATTACTTTACCTGTTGAGTTATTACTATCATCTGTATAACGAAATACTTGTTTTTTAGCCAGAGTGGTACTGTTAGATCGATCCTCAAGCGTTGCGATGCGGACACCACCACCGCTTTGATTCATAAGTACGTTTTGGCTAACTGTTCCACATGTTACTATAAAGTCGTAAAGTGTGAGATTGTCGGGAAATTTATTAAAGCTACTGAAATAAGTTATCTCTAGGGAATAATTGGCATTGAACTCTGCTACATCTTCATAATCTATACGAATAGTATAACCACTACCGTCTGGTTCATCGGCTATAGTCACATCATTAGGGCTTGAAGAACTCCAAGTGCGAACAGGATTGTTTCTATCATCGTTTTTTATCAACCTAAGAATAAAGCCAAATTCTTCACCCCCGTTATTATTAACACAGTAGCCTTGCCGTGTTCCATCTACACAGCAAAATGATTTGTATTCAAAAAACCCACTGAAATTAATGGTAGGATTACCTGAACTAGAAGCTATCTGAAATACATCTCCGATGCGGTGTGGTATACCAGGGGTTGACATCCCTGATATGGGTGTTCCAACAGAAAGGGGAGTAACATCATCACAAGAAGTCGTGGGTTCAAAATCATCGGTATTTTCTCCGAAAATATCTATACAGGTTATTTCATTAGACACCGTCTCAGTTGTAGTTATTTTATTCGGTTCGTAACCAAATAAGCGTTCACCACCTGTTGGTAATATTATTTTATTGAGTAGCCAACCAAGTGTATAGTTGTCGTTAGCGTTTCGGTTAGCACCGCCTAGCATGTTATTCTGGTTGAAATTCATGCCTGAAGTATTGCTCCATATTGGAACAAGATTGGTGTTGTTAGCGTCATTTGCATATCCCCAATGATCTATAGACAAAGATGTTTTTGGCGGTAAAGTGGAGGTGTTGTATTCGAAGAGGTAAGGTTGAGGTGCACCTGTAGAAGGAATGGTAGTAGAACTTGTATTTCCGAAATCTTGAATGGAAATTAGTTTAAGTCGTTTTTGATTCCGATTATCGCTGATATCAGCATAAGACGGAGGGTCTGGGGCATACTTATTATTCCAAAGGGTATTACTAGAATAAGAATTAATCGAATTGGATGAAAAGTAGTCGTAGCTTAGTTTAAATTTTTTGGTGCGTATCCCATTATAAGACATCTCAATCCAATCTAGCTTTCGATCATTTACTACATCATCACGATTGGAAGTAATAAATTCTACTTTTCCTAAATCGTAGTTGATTGATTGCAGATAAACTCGATCATAGCTCATCTCGCTTACAGTTTGAGTATAGCTTTTACGTTCATATTCCAACGTAGAGCAGTTGGCAGATACTGTACCTGATGTTTGCTGAAGGTCTAAAATATCTCGAAACTCTTCCGAGTAGCTTGGAATTGGGCGAATACGCTCTGTATCAACGGCACTTTTGTCGTAAGTAAATGTGACTATGCTTCCTCTTGAACCATCTGATAGGTAGTCAGGTGTTTCAATACGCTCTAAAAACCAAGAGGAGATAAAATTGCTTTGACTGCTAGAAAAGGTATCATCGTCTCCCATTCCAAAAGTCATTGTTTGGTTGTTGCTAGTATTATAAGTTTGTTGTCGACTATTGTCAGTCGTACCAAAATAGTAACGGTAACCATCATTTGTAGTAATGACCCAACTGTCGTTCGCGTATTGGATATCCATCTTTTGTGCTTCAACAGGTAAGTAATTACCTGATAAGTCTTGTACAAATTTTCCACTATAATTCCCGAAGCTAAAACTAAATAAATCTGGCTCTAAATCTTTCTCTCCAAACGGACAAAAGAAATTACGATTAAAAGCTCTATCGTCGTCAAATGGAATAACAGGTGGAGTATTATTAGGAGTATTCTCAATACCCTCAGAAATCCATCGAGCCGAACTTTCATAGACTCCATCAATAAAATTATATACTTCCCATATTCCAAGATCAGGAGCTTTAGGTAGCTGTGGATAGATAGTAGCATATCCTGTTCCTTGGGTAAAGTCGTCCTGTCCTCGAATAGTACGGCTAATCACTCCTCCTGCGTTCAAACTCCATCCTAATCCTACCCAACTAGCTTCTTCAGATACTTTAATACCGTTAGCGTGATAGCTAAGATTGATTGGTACAGTGATGCCATTGTAGTTAATTTGATAGACAGGTACACCAATGCTAGGTAGCCCAGTGTAACCATTTACAGGAATATCATTATATTCTCCTAGTGCAGCAGCCGTGGGAGCAAGTGGCAATAAACTTTCTGTTGGACTAGGGATATTACCTTGACCAATAGTATATAACGCTAAAGAAACTAGAATTGCAGATAGAAATACTTTTTTCATAAGACTTAGATTTTCAGCTCTTGTTGATTATCGAAGTGAGATTAGTCATTAGTAGAATTGGATGAAATTCTTGGAATTATATCTGTAGCAGAGGTGTTTTTGCTGCATCTACTGACCACTAGTTTTCTTGTCCACTGATTCGAACTGGATTGTATATTTATGAAGTATAAACCTTGTGATAATGTATTTATCATCAGCAAGCTGCTCCGTGAGGATTTATCTATCAATTGTTGAAATATCTCATTGCCTTGTAAGTCGAAAATAGTGCAGATAGTAGTTTCTGAAAGTGGCTCATTGAATGCAATCTGCACCTCCCCACAAGCAGGATTGGGTGCAATGCTAAAAGGAACTTCTGATTCTTCTGCTTGTCTGTTTTCATCTGGAAAGTCGCATATAGTTACAGGAAAGGAAATGCCTTCGTAGTTAGCGTAATTGATTTCTGGTAGGTCTTGAGAAAGGAATAGAAAAGAGAAGTCTCCTTTTTTGAGTTTGCTTTTTCCTCCTCTGAAGTAGATTTGATAAAGTAAAGTAGCTTCATTGATCTTTGTTTCAGAAGACGGTTTCATATCTACTGCTGCAATTTGCATACTGGCGTTGTGTTTTCCTTTAGCTTCCTGTATCGGTGGATTGGAAGCAGCAAAGGTTTGATCCCAAAGCTTTGAGTTATAATCGATGCGTTCAAAATCGGCTTTATCTCGATTAAAGAAGAGCAACATGGAGTAGGATGCTAAAGCCAGGGATACACTGCTATCGCTTTGTGCATAGACGGCAATTTGAGCATTGTTACTTTCGATCTCTGTTTTGTACTGGATGCAAAGTTCTTGGGCAGGTAGCTAGAGAATCGTTATCGCGGAGAGCGCGACTATTGCTAGGGTCTCTTTCATGAGTTCGTTGTTTTTTATTTGTTTACTGAATTGTTAAATGGTCGAACTGTTGAACTGACAATTCAACATTTCGACAATTTGACTTTTATGGTTTACTGAATTATGATGCGTTGGCTATTGCCTTTCTGATCTTGTAGGAAATAGATGCCACTTTCATAACTATCTATATCAAGAGAGAGGGCATTACTAGAGGATGGTAAATCTATTTTCCATGTTTTCAAGGGACGTCCTATGATATCTGATAGTGTCCAAACGGATGGCTCATAATCATCTTTGAGTAGTAATTGGCACAGAAAGTGATGTTTTGTGCATCAACAAAGCCAAGAGGAAGAAATAGTACTAGAGTTGAAAATAAGGGTATAAGATACATATGTTGCAATTTCAAATCAGCCGCTTCCGCAGCCAAATTCGATACTCCTCTATCCTTGCTCGTTCTTCCACCTTGAAAATATAAAATCCATTGTTGAGGGCAAAACTGAGCATTGCTTTTAGACGATTGCGGGTTTTGAAAGTAATGGTATCATAGCCTTGTTGTATTGCCCAGGCTTCTTGATAATCTGCTAAAGCTTGCGCGACCCCTTTGCGACGATGTTTGGGCAGGACAGCGCCCATCCAAGAATAAAAACTGCCCTTCTCTCTTTCGTAGCCGACTTTGAAACCAAGTAGTGTTTTCCCTTCGTAAGCAACTAGAATCAAATGCGCTTTGTCTGTGAAACGATTGATGTACACTTCGGCGGTATAAGGCGCATAAAATTCGGGAATTTGTAGTGAAAGTTGAACAACAGTTTCTATATCTGCTTCTTTTATGGTCATAATTTTGATTAGAAATTTTTGACTACCCAATTCGCTACTTCTTTCTGCGCACTAGAGAAATTAATACCTATCCCAATGCGCTTTTTATTTATATCTTGATAGGCTTGGAAATATTGCTTTTCCGCGATTTGTTTTATGGCTTCTTCGGCGGATTGATCCAGTTTGAATTCCAAAATAAAGAGGCTATCCTCCGTTTCTATTTTAGCATCCAAGCGTCCATTAGAACTATTCACTTCTGATTGCACGAATGCACCCATTAAGGAAAAAGTCAGATGAATCAATGCGTGATAAAAAGCTTCGTTCTCTTTTTGCCAAAGCTGATAGGGGATGGTTGCAAATGTGGCATTGATGATGTTCGTAAAGTTTTCGTAATCATGTTGTTGCAATGCTCTTGACAGCTCCAATGCTTTAATCTTTCCTTTCTCAAAATCATCGTGTCGGAAGGCGTTGAGTAAATATTCTTCAAGCGAAAGCTTGACTTCTTGATTGGGATAATCCAATGTAAAAATACTGTCTTGAAAAACGTCTTTTATGGTCAAATAACCTGTCTGGAATAGCAACGAAGTCATGTTAAAATTTTCCAGATCGTAAGCAGCTAAGGTGGTGTCTGATATTTGCGTCTGTTGGATGTTGTAGTACTTTTTTTTACGCATCAACTTAATCAAAAAGGTAGGAGAACCCGTTTCAAACCAGTAATTTCTAAACCGCTGCGTACTCAAAAAATGGAAGAGCGAAATGGGATTATAGACTCGATCTTCTCCATTCCAAGAATAGCCGTTGTACCAGTTTTTGATAGCGGCTTTCAAATCTGTAGTGCTGCGTGACTGTTCGGTTGCAATGTCTGCAATTTTAGCTCCAAAATAGTGATCTAGTTCTTGTTCCGTAATCCCCAACAAAGTATCTGAAAGTGGATGAATGGTGATATTGGTTAAATTGTTTAGATCAGAGAAAATACTTGTTTTGGCAAAGCGACTGACCCCTGTGATGAAAACCAATTCCAGATAAGCGTCACTGTCTTTCAGAACAGAATAAAAGGTCTTAAGGATGCTTCGATTGGCTTTCGCTTGGGGCAAATCTTCCAAATAATCAATGATGGGTTTGTCGTATTCATCTATCAAAACAACGACCTTCTCCTTCTTAGAAAGTGTTTGAATAATAGATTTGAATTTTTGACTAATGCCTTCTTTTTGAAAACTCACACCTATTTGTCTGGCAATATCGTCCAGTTCTTGATTGATTGCCACTTCTAGCCCCAATTCTCGATAACCAATGCTACTAAAAGAAATATGAAGAACAGGATGCTTTTTTTGCCAATTCCAATTGTCGTAAATCCACAAATCTTTGAACAATTCTTTCTCGCAGGAGTACAAAGACTTCATAGTAGATAGCAGCAAAGATTTACCAAAGCGTCTAGGGCGAGAGAGGAAGAAGTATTTTCCTGATCTCAATATCTTTGAGATAGACTCAGTTTTATCTATATAGAGTAAATCGCGTTCTCGAATTTCTGTAAAAGTCTGTACACCGATTGGTAATCTCATAGTACAAAGATAGCCATTCCGCGCAAATCAAGCAATCGGAGAAGAAATATTGATTTCGGTACACTTTTCTTGGCAAAATAGGCGATTTATTTTATTTTGGCGTTATTGAAAAAAAGGTGTTATCTACTTCATTTTTGAATTTTCATTTGAGCAAACAATACATGCAAAGACAAATCCTAGAAACAGAACAAAAAGCATTGGTCATCAACTTGGATGAACAGATTTATGGCACTTTCTCCGAAGTGGGTGCAGGACAAGAGGTGGCCCGTCATTTCTTTCAAGTAGGCGCGGCAGCGGGCACTATTGCCAAAACGATGTCTGCCTACGACAAAGTCTATTCTGATAGCATTTATGGACCAGAACCCAGCGGCAGATATGTCTGCGAATCGCGCCTTTACAAAATGCTAGATCACGAATACGATCTCATCATTGGTCGATTGATGTTGGAGCGACCCGATACCAATTTCTTTGTTTTCGCAGATACAGTTTCGGCGATCAATTACCAAAAAACTATAAAAGGCAGTGGTTGGTTGGGTATGCGCTTTCAATTGATGCCTGGTGCAGAACCCAACGATATGGTGGTGCAAGTGCGCATGTTGGACAATGACAATCAATTGCAACAGCAAGCAATCGGTATTCTAGGCGTCAATATGATATACGCTTGTTTTTTCTATCACCAAAATCCAGAATTGATGCTCCAGTCCTTAGTGGATGGGATAGGAGGGCGCGTGGAGATAGATATGGTGCGCCTGTCTGGTCCAGATTTTGAGCAAGTGGACAATCGTTGGTTGTGTTTGAAGCTGGTGGAGCATGGATTGACAAAAGTGAGTATGTTTGGTCCAGACGGTAATGGCGTGCACGCTTCGGAATTTTTGTACAAAAAAAATGTATTGGTGGTTCGGGGAAGTTTTCGCCCGCCTACTTTAGTGAATTTAGATATAATCCAAAAGAGTTTCGATCAGTTTAGGAAAGAACCAGAGGTAGAGTCTAATCGCTCTTTTGTATTGACAGAAATTACTTTAGATAATTTGAGAGGAGAAGGGACGAGTATTGATGAAAAGGACTTCTTGGATCGGGCAGAATTGCTTTGTGCTCTAGGGCAGACCGTCATTATCTCCAATTGCGGAGAACATCATCATCTCATTCGCTACCTTGCAGAATACAAAGTGCCTCATTTGGGCATTGTAATTGGCGCGCGGGAACTCTTGGAAATGATTACGGAAAAATACTACCAAAATATGGAAGGCGAACTGCTTTCCGTTTTTGGTAAACTCTTCAAAAAGCATATCCGATTCTACGTCTATCCTTTTATGCAGGAAGGAAGTGCAGAATTGATGACCGCTCAGAATTTACCCATTCCCGAAGGTGTTAAATTTTTGTATAAACACCTTTTAGACAACCGACAACTCGTTGACATAGAAAACTATAATCCAAATGTTCTTCATATCTTCTCTACCTTAGTCTTCCAAATGATTGTTAATGATGAAACGGGTTGGGAAAAGTTCCTGCCCAAGCAAGTCAGTAAAACGATTAAAGAAAAATGTCTTTTTGGCTTTCCAGCCGAGCAAATGGAATTTGAGTATTGACTTATCATGGAGACACTGTATCATTGCTTCATTGTATCTTAAGATTAATAACAAATGAAAAAAAATATTATCCTTTTCTGCGCTTTACTATTTAGCGTACAGCTTGCATTAGCTCAACAAAATACCGCCCTCCAACAAGAGCTAGATCAATATACACAGACTTATCAACTGAATGAACGCCAGCAAATTCAAGTGAAAAAGATGTTGGAAACCAAATACACCAATCTAGCGGAATTGCAATCCATTCAAGCATCAGATGCGGAATTATACGAGAAAAAAAGTATGAATTTGGAGCGACAAACGCGCATGGGCGTTAAAAGTATCTTGAGTGAGACGCAATTGGTGATTTATCAGCGTGTTCGCGAACAAAAACGCCTTGATTTGCGTCAAAAAATAAAGCAAATGCAAAATGCGGGTGCAGAGAAGAAAGAAATCGCAAAAGCGGTGGAAGAACTCAAAAACTTTTAAGATAATTAGACATTAAAATTCATTTATAAACAATCAGTAGTCAAAGGGAGTTGAAACCAAATCATTAAATATCCAAACCAAATAAGTGCTTTTATAAAAATTCAGCACCCAACAACAAATTGCGTTCGCCTCAATTACAAAATCAGCTACTCAGCGATTACACTAAATAATTCAATACAATATGACAGATCCCCTCAAGCATAAATTTAAAGAAAAAGCCTTAGCCTTATTCACCGAAATGCGAGCGATGCTCAAGGAACACGGTGACCTGAAAGTAGATGATGTCAAATTGCGCCAAACACTTGGAGGGGCGCGCGGTATCAAAATGATGCTTTGGGAAACTTCTCAATTAGATGCCTTTGAGGGCATTCGATTTAGAGGCTATTCCATTCCGCAATTACAAGAAAAACTACCGCGCATCAATGGCAGCAAAGAGCCACAACCAGAAAGTCTATTTTGGTTGATGTTGACGGGTGAAATTCCAACGGAAGAAGAAGTCAAATGGCTTTCGGAAGAGTGGGCAAGGCGTGCCAATGTGCCGCAGCAAGCATTCGATGTACTGGAAAGTATGCCCGCCGATACGCATCCTATGACGCAGTTTTCTATCGTCATCACGGCGATGCAAAGCGATAGTGTTTTTGCGAAACGCTACGATGAAGGCATGAACAAAAAAGACTATTGGGACGCAACTTACGAGGACACGATGAACCTTATTGCGCGTTTGCCGAGAGTAGCAGCATATATCTATCGTCGGCTCTTTCACGACAACAAGCAAATCGAAGCGGACGCTAGTTTGGATTGGGCAGCGAACTACGCACACATGCTGGGTATAGAAGGCGATGATTTCAAAAATTTGATGCGTCTTTACCTAACGATTCATGCTGATCATGAAGGTGGAAATGCTTCTGCACATACGACGCATCTGGTCAACTCAACCTTAGCCGATCCTTATCTTTCTTTTGCATCTGGTATGAACTCTTTGGCTGGACCACTCCACGGACTAGCGAATCAAGAAGTAATCAAGTGGGTGTTCAATATGCTGGATCAGTTGGGGACAAACCAGCCGAGCAAAGAGCAAATTGCGCAATATGTGCAAGAAACACTGGATGCGGGCAAAGTCATTCCTGGCTATGGACACGCTGTTTTGCGGCAGCCCGATCCGCGTTTCACCGCACAAAAACACTTCGCGGAACGCTACATCAAAGACGACGACATCGTGAATGTGATTTGGAAAATATTTGATGTAGTGCCACCGATTTTGGAGAGCCTAGGAAAGGTCAAAAATCCTTGGCCCAATGTAGATGCCCATTCGGGTGCATTGCTGGTGCATTATGGCTTGAAAGAATACAGCTACTACACGGTGCTGTTTGGTGTTTCCAGAGCATTAGGAGTTTTGGCAGCCATGTGTTGGTCGAGAGCCTTGGGCATGCCACTGGAGCGACCAAAATCTGTGACCAGCGAATGGGTAAAAGCCTATTTGCAAGAGCAAGGAGTTGCGGCATAAGTAGAAGCCAGATTGGGGAGGTACAGCAATTTCTCATTTGGAGTTTAAAAATGTCATTTTTTTCGTAAAATACGAAAATAATGCTCAGGTTTGAAGTAAAAAATGACATTTCTTGTTCTGATATTGGCGAAAATGTTCCATGTTAGAAATTGCTGGAGCGATGAGAAGTCAGATGCTAGTTACTCGTAATCAAACATTTACGAAATTACATTCTTGTAATAGTTTCATTCGAGTACTCAAAACATTCAATCGATTTGAATAAAAATAAACGCTAACCAAATACAAAGCGGACATTGCAGGTTGTAGTGTTCGCTTTTTTGATGTTGCTACGATTCTTAGAGCTTGTTTAAAATTTATTTCGCATAATAAATCCATGAATCTTTACTGCTTTTCAAACCAAATACCACTTACTCGACCGTCGCCTATCTTGAATCCCTGAACGCCACCTTCTTCATCTACATCAAATTTGATTTCGGCAAAACCTATCCAAAACATGCTTTTACTGTTCCAGATGACTCGACTTTGTGACGGAACAGGAAAGATTTGCTGCTCATCGTTACTATTGATTTTTAAGAATAAATTACTGTTTTTCAAGTAGATACGATAAGTGGTATTTAGCTCGTCGCTAAAGTACTCGCCTGAATATTGTTCTACCTCAGTTAACTGTCTTGGTGGTGTCGGATCGTATTTTTTGTATATGGTTTTGGACATGCCATAGTCAATTGTTACTTGTTGATGATCCGTAGTAAAATTGAGTAGAATCGAAGTATTCTTGATAGCAAACTGATTCGGAGCAATAGGCACTAATTGTTGTCCATTGTTTGGATTGCCATTATCCAAGAAAAGGCTAGCATTTTTTACAACAACTCTTTTGTAATGATTGACTTCATCCGTCCAGTAATGCCCTGCATACGACTTTGCCTGTTCAGCAGTAAGCCGAAGTGTAGATTCTATCGCCTTATCATTGACAGTTGATTTTTCCTCAAATTGATCGGGAAACAATAACTCAGCAATCTTTAAGGCATCTCCTGTCGGATTCAGGAAAGCCATATTGCCCAACAAAATTATAGAAGTCCGAAATTGTGGAAAGCG
>JBCCRX010000149.1:0-14405 GCA_039201015.1 Bacteroidota bacterium
GCATTGCACAAATCTGTACTGGAAATCTGGGAGATAATATTTTTGAGGAGGGTGATTTTGGAATAGGAACAGCGAACAACTTACTAGATGATCCTAATATCGCGCCTGGCTATAATTACACGCAAACTGGACCACCTTCGGACGGCTTTTACACCATCACTAATAATACGGGGGCATGGCCCAACTTATACGGTACGTGGATGTCTTTGAGGGACAACTCTGACGATCCCAATGGCTACATGATGGTGGTGAATGCGAGTTTTGAAGCAGGCGATTTCTATGAACAGGTAGTGGAAGGACTGTGTGAAAACACACTCTACGTTTTTTCTGCGGACATTATTAATGTGGTGAAAAAAGGAACGGGTGGACACCATCCGCCCAATGTATCTTTTTTGTTGGATGATGAAGTACAGTACAATACGGGCGATATTCAGCAAACAGAACTTTGGAACACCTATGGCTTTACTTTTGAAACCAAGACGGGACAAACCTCGGTCAAGCTCACCCTCAAAAATAACGCGCCTGGCGGTATCGGTAATGATTTGGCTTTGGATAATATTACTTTCCGACCTTGTGGACCAGAAGCATTAATTTTGCCGCGTGAGATTGCAAATATTTGTGAAGACGGCGACCCGATAGCTCTAGAAGCGACTATTGTCGGCAATCAATACAGTAGTCCTGCCTATCAGTGGCAGCGTAGTTTTGATGAAGGATTAAGTTGGGAAAATATCGACGGCGCAACTTCTTCTACTTATACACATACGGAGCGTAGCAGTGGATTTTATTACTACCGCTATCTCCTTTCTAATGATCCAACCAACATTTCTAATAGCAAGTGTCGCGTCAATTCCAATGTGAAAATCGTGCAAGTTGTACCCAAATTTTACAGCATAGCGGATAGTATTTGTCAAGGGCTGACCTACGTAGTAGGCACTTCTACTTACCAGAATACGGGCATCTACACCGATTCTTTGATCTCCTCTTTGGGTTGCGATAGTATTGTTACACTAAATCTGACAATCGTACCAGATCAAAATATCACGGCTATTGTGGATACTACTGCGCCAACTTGTAATGGCTATCAAGACGGTCAAATTCTAGTATCAAATGTTCAAAATGCCTATCCACCTTTTAGCATACAGCTAGCGAGTCGCTTGCCTGATAGTGTCGGTTTGTTTAGAAATTTGGGAAGTGGCAATTATCTGATTCGAGTTGTTGATCGCTTTGGTTGTTACTTTGAAACAAGTGCAGAACTTATTGATCCTGAATCCTTTGTAGTAGAATTAGGAGCAGACTTACACATTGATCTAGGCGATGGTATTCAACTGAATCTGAAAACAAATTACGAAATAGCTAGTCTGTCGTGGTCGCCCGAAGAAGCGATTCTTTGCCCCACCAATTGCTTGGATGAAGAATGGTTTCCACGCAGCAGCAATCGCTACGTTTTGAAGGCTACTTCTATCGACGGCTGCCTAGCGAGTGATTCTATTCAAATTAAAGTTGCTGCTAAAAGAAAAGTCTATTTCCCGAATGCCTTCTCGCCCAACGGCAATCAAGAAAATAGACACTTTACGGTTTATGGTGCAGAACCCAATGTACAGCGAATTTTAAGCTTAAAGATTTTTGATCGTTGGGGTAATCTGATGTATGAACAAAAGGATTTCGCACCCAATGACGAAGCGCAGGGCTGGAATGGACGAGTGGGCGATGATTTGTCTGCATCAGGCGTCTATGCTTACGTAGCGGAAGTATTATTTTTTGATGAAATTATTCGAACTTATTCTGGTGATGTTTTGCTAGTAGTGAAGGAGTAGATTAAGGTTTAATGCAGTTGTAGAAAAGATAGCCATGAATGCACGACTGGACAAATAATCTGCTGAATAATTCCGCAAAAGCTTAAACCTGAAAGGCATTTGTGGGTTTTTAAATAGGGCTGTACGAAGTCTCGTTTTTGCTAACATTTTACTCGAAAATAGCCTAAATCAATGTCAGAAAATCACTCAACAAGTATGCTCCGTAAATCTCTTCGAACGGAAACACCAATTTTCACTGATTTTTCTCAAAAAAATCAGTGAAAATTGGTGTTTCCGTCCATAAAAAACCTTTGGGGCATACTTGTTGAGCGATTTCAGGAGCGTTCCTGAGACTTATTTTGAGCATAACTTAAGACTTTGTACACGCCTAGTTTTTAAAAGAAAAATACATTTCATGTCAGATCAGAAAAAAGGACAATTGAATATAGAATTGCCAGAAGAAATTGCAGAAGGCACTTATTCCAATTTAGCGATTATCTCGCATTCCAATTCAGAATTTGTGGTAGATTTTGTACGTTTGGTGCCGAACGTACCAAAAGCGAAAGTAAAATCCCGAATCATTTTAACCCCACAACACGCTAAGCGGCTATTGAATGCTTTAAAAGGAAATATTGACAAATACGAGGCACAGCACGGACTAATAGAAGACAATCATCAGACACCTTCTATTCCTATGAATTTTAACATGCCTAAAGCAGAGGCGTAATTGACTATTAAATTCAATTATAACCTCGCAAGCTCAAAGGAATGCGAAAAGGACAAGCTCTTTTCTCTACACTACAGAAAGCCCCCAAAAAGCAATTAACAGCTAGAAGTTTACACACAGAAAAACATTATACCTGCTTTTTAAAGGCTTGAAGCAGAAGTAAGTACTCACTCTTATTCTACTAGCAAAAAAGGACTGAAAGCATTTGCTGCGATCAGTCCTTCGATTGCATAGCTGTAAGGGAAGGACTCGAACCTCCACGAGGCAGTTAGCTCACCTAAGGCGAATTTATTCTGGACTCCCCACCCCCGAGACAGGAGGGTATGTCTGCCAATTTCATCACCTTACAGTATGGTGCATGGTTTCTATAGTTACTATCAGCTGTAAGAGAAGGATTCGAACCTCCACGAGGTAGTTAGTTCACTTAAAGTCTGCGTTCAATTGTTAAACCCACACTTTAAGATAAATTTATCCCAATTTCCTCACCCCCGAGACAAGAGGGCATGGCTGCCAATTTCATCATCTTACAGTATTTCAGTGCTACGCAACTAATTATCGACTTCGGCTTTGTTCCATGCAGATTTTGAAATATTTACCTAGTTGGCTTCCAAGAGAGGAAAAAAACAAACCGAAACTCAAGTGCGCAATATCAATTTTGAGTAAACTTGATTACCTTATTGACAATGCAAATTTAAAGTAACCTACACTATCAATGCAAATAATTTAACTAGAATTAATAATTTTTACAGAATTTGTAATTTTAAATATTTTAAATTATCTAATTCGCAAATTGTGTTTTTGATCTGCGCATCTTATTATTAAATTTCAAAAGTCAATATAATTACCCGCTTCTCAAAGCTCCAATCGGATTAACCAAAGCTGCTTTTATGGATTGAAAACTCATAGTGAATAGCGCAATCAAAGTCGCTGCACCGCCTGCAAGCGCGAACATCCACCATTTCATAGAAGTGTGATAGGCGAAATTTTGTAGCCATTGGTGCATCGCGTACCAAGCAATAGGGGTTGCGATAAGAAAAGAAACAAAAAGCAATTTGAGAAAGTCCACAGAAAGCAGTTGGGTAATATCTAATATGCTTGCACCTAGTACTTTACGGATACCAATCTCTTTTTTTCTACGCTCTGCGGTGTAAGCCGTCAGTCCAAACAATCCCAAGCAAGCAATGAAAATCGTCAAAATTACAAAAACCATAAAAATACGAGTGACTCTTTGCTTTGCGCGATAAAGACTTTCTAGGTTTTCGTCGATGAAGGTGTATTCAAAGGCAGAATTGGGTACGCTCTGCTCAAAAGTGGCTTTTATCTTTTGCATACTACTTCAACATTGTCCGTTGAGAGTTTGACCAAAGCGAAACTACGCCATTCGGAAGGATTGTTGTGAAAAACATATGCTGCAATGGGTTTGTGAAAGCTCTCAAAATGAAAATCTTCCAGTGTATTTTTTATGTGATAGGAGTCTCACAAAGCGGATATTGGTAAAGAACAAACAAATAATAGGGAGGTTGCATGTTGGTGAAGAAGTGACCTTTGATAAGATGAAGACTAGAAGTTGTACAGCCTTCGTTTGCGGAGTGGTTTGGTTTGGAAGTTCTTAGAATCAGAAAAAAACAAATTGCCTAGAAAATGATCTAGACAATTTGCCCTTTGCGTTGTTTTATTAACTACAGTTTAATGCTTATTCCTAAATTGAGTACAGAAATACCGTAGCCCAATTCTCCGTAAATGGAGATTTGCTCTTTTATATTGTAGCGTCCACCAACGTAGGCAGAGAGTGCCATAGCGGATGCAGCCGCATTGTAGTCGTAAAAGTCGCCGTCGAAAACGTCATCGAAATTTGCAGACACATTGTTATAGCCCAACATCAAGCCAGCGTAAGTATCCATTTTATCGAAGATGTTAAAGTGATAAGAACCTCTCGCACCTAGAATGAAGAAAGTATAGTTGACATTACCACCAAACCAATCCTCTCGTGCCGTCGAAAGTCCGATGAATCCACCGACGCTGATCGCATCCGTAATGCCGTATTCAGCACTCACACTCAAGGGGGGCATGACAGTAGAAGTGTTGCTGTAAAAAGTTCGGAGCAGTCCGATACCCGCATTCACATCGATTTGACCTTTGGAGAAGTGAGGATTACCAGAAGTGATTTGCGCATTTGATTGAAAGGTGCACAATGCCATAAATCCTAGAATTAAAAAGCAATAGTTAAGTTTCATGATTGATTCATTTAGTTTGTGAAAAATATATTTGTTATTGAATTCGAGCACAAAGTAAAGGGGCATATTTGCGCTTTGCTAGTAAGATAAAGTGAAGGAGGAGCAGCAAGTAGTGAAGTCCGTCTTTTGGGTAGTGGAGTAGATGTTTGTTCTTGAGTTTTTTCTGAACGGCAGGAAGTTCTTATATTGCGATATCGTGTCGGCGGTCGTATCGAAAAGGAAAACGTTCGCCTTCATTGAGCGCATCGAACTATCGCCAAGACCAAGAAAGGGTATAGCTCAGCCAGCCCGTCCAGCGTCCTATATTTTTGCGCAACAAAAACTCTGCCCCATACGCCCAGCCTTTGCCTTGCGTCACTTGCTCCTCCCAATCTCTAGTATCAAATAGTCCAGCTCCTTCTTGGTAAGAAAGGACGTTATTCATTTTTTTGTAGTAGCCTTCTACGCTCCACTCATAGGCTTGTCCGATTTGTCCTGCTAGACCCGCTGCTGCTTGCCAGCCATCTTGCGGTAAAACATTGGCGGTGGCGGGTAGCCACAAATCTGTGGGTAGCCCAATACCTGGATTGGTCAAAAGGTGAATATACTGTCGCATTTGAGCAAAAGAGGTCTTGAAAGCGATGTTTCTCGACAACTTGATCCGACTTGCCAAGCGCGGCTGCAAAGAAAAATAGTTTTTCCCTGCGATGTGATAAGTCGAAACATGCAGACCGCCATTGATGCTCCAGCCCTCCTTTAGCTTTATTTCATCTTCTACATACCAAGCCGTTTCTAGCGGACGTACTTCATTTTGTATAGTAACGGTGTCCTGCTCAAAAAAGATAGCCAGTTGTCGATTATCAATGAAGCTATATTGTGAAAAATTGCCTGGTTTGAAAAAGTGTTGAATTACTGCTCCTCCAAATCGAATGCGGTGTTCTTCCCAGCGATCAAAACTAAAATCACTTTTCAATGCCATATCTTGTACTGCCGCTTGATAAGACAAATCGTACTCTGACACATTCCTCAAGCCTGAACTAGCCGTTAAATCTATCCGCTCTGCATCTCGATTATTGAGCCAATAATGAGTCAAATACAGTTTACTTTCACTACTCAAGTGTTCTTTCCAATTTTGCCGCCAACCTACATAAGCCAAGGCATTTTGCCAACTGAGCCGATCTATAGGTGTCCTTATCTTTTACGGTGCCCGAAAGTTGATACGATTGCCCGTCAGCAAGTAGGCTCAAAAGCAAAAGTACTTGAATCAAAATTGCCTTTTTCATAAGGTGTTCCAAATAAGCTAGCCAGCTTTTTATGATATATTACAAAGATAGGACAAGACACTGCCAAAAAATGGCAGTGACTATATTTTCTCTAAAATTTTTTCTTTGAAGGAGAATTTTGTTTTGTAAATGTAGGACTGAGCATGAGGGCAATACTCAATGTCTGCCTCCAGTTCTTCTCTCATCTCTTTTATGATCCTGAAAACAGAGCGGGTCGAAATGTTAAGGCGTTTTGCTAAAGTTTCGGTATCCCCTGTTGCCTTTCGCTTGATGAGATGATCTACTCGGCTGAATAACTGAAGTTGTTTTTCTAATGACATGAGGTGTTCGTTTACAGTGATAGAAATAATGATTTGAGCTACATGATAAAAGTATCTACTTTAGCCGTATCTGACACCTCTGAACTACTTACTACAGAAAAGGTAGCTTTCCACATTTTGTAAAACATAGTCAGTACAGTTATTTTATCATTGCATATCCCGTTTGTTTTACTTCAAAGGTCATTTACTAAACAACACAAATATAATCATAAAAAGAATGCTTATCAAGCGGTGTTTTGTTAAATTTTTAGCCTTAGTAAAAGGTAAAAAATAAGCTTTCGATTTGCTCTCTCTAACCTTCTTATTCCTGAAGGAAAGTCTGCCCCATAAATCGAAAACTTATTTTTTAAGCCTTACTTAGTACACTGTAAACTAAGTTTGTTTTAATTTTGAGAAGCGAGAAATTCCTTAGAATTTCGAGCTTCAAAAAACCTATCTGCCGCCGTCGAAGACGGCAGCAAAGAAGGGTGAGGGAGAAAAAAGGGTTTTTCTAAAACCCTTTTTTCTCCCTCAAACTCCCCTATCTAAAATACAAAGAAACTTAGTTTACAATGTACTTAGTGCTTTCATACAATTTAGCTTCACTCCTCATCTTTTCAATTTCACTTCTTGCTTTTCCCATTCTGCATCAATTGACTCGCTTGGGCTGCTTACTCGCTTTTTCTTTGCAGTCGTAATCAAATCAAATATTATTCATTATTTAAATCAATTATCAGATGAAAACGATTCAAATTTTTAGAAACAGTATTTTAGTATTGGGATTGGCCCTTTCTTTTTTGAGTAGTATGAGCAGTTGCAAAAAGGAAAGCACCGTAGAACCACAGCAAAGCAGTAAGATGGCAGAAGCCTCCGCGACTTACAACTACTACAGCCGATTTTACACTTGGGATACCGATTCGGAAAGCCTATTGTCTTTAGGAACAGAATTTTACGACGACGGCATCATGGAAGTGAAAGTGGTGAACAAAGATCGTATCGAATTTAGAGAAGAGGGCGAGTTGATGTTTACGGGCGTCAATTTGAATGAACAAGAAGGTGGATTCACTTTTGATGTTCAGGAACAAACTGTGAATGATGCGGATTTAGGAACGATTCAAGTCAAAGGTTGGGAGCATTTTAGAGATTTGGGGGAAGAAGTACAAGGGGTCTATGTTTATACTTTTGAGTACTTGAATTTGGGCTTAGAGTTTGAAGTAGATGGCGTACAACTCGTCATGCTAACGGAATTTTCAAAGATCGACTAAACTCAGATCGCAGATTCCCGAAGTATCTCAAACTTCGGGAATCTACTACTCTCCTAAATATTTTGAGAACAAGGCATTCAATTCCTCTACTTCCCAGGGTTTATTGATGACTTTATTGATTGTTCCTTTCTTCAAAGCATCCGTCAACTGCTCCAATTCCTCAAAACCCGTCACAATAAATCGAGCGATAGTAGGATGTACTTCCGCCACTTTATGCAATAATTCTACACCTGTCATCGCTGGCATTCGGTAATCGCTGATGATTAAATCAATCTGATGTTGTTGTAAGAGTTTTAGTACTTCTGATGCCTCAGCGGTAGTCACTACATTGTATTTTCTACGAAATAAAACTTTGAATGCGAGTAAGTTGTCTGCTTCATCATCGACGTAGAGTATAGTTGAATTGTGCTTCATTGTTTTTTCTCTTGATTGGAGTAAAGTACCATTTGCGAATATCGCTACTTTTGTCCAGTTCACTGCTCTTTTTTCCGCTTTCACTGCATTAAGTTTATAAAATTAGGCCCAATTGTGTTTTTAAACCATAATTTAGTATAGTGTAAACTAAGTTTGTTTTAACTTTGAGAAGTGAGGAAATCGTAGATTTTCGAGCTTCAAAAAGCCCTCCACCACCGTCGAAGACGGCGGCATGTGAGGGTCGAGGGAGAAAAAAAGGTTTTTGAGAAACCTTTTTTTCTCCCTCCAACTCCCCCGTTGAAAATGCGAAAAAACTTAGTTTACAGTGTATTTAGTAGTTTTATCAAAATGATGATCCGTTCATAAGCCTTGCATCCAACCAACAATGAGAGCAATTATACTTCATATCATCAGCATGTGCCTATTCACTTCTGTTTCTGCTCAGGAGCGCACAGGCACTATTATGGATTCCTTGGATAAGGTGTTCGATGCAGCGCGAGCCATTTCCTTTGATAGTGCAAGAACAGTCATGATTGGTGCAGTGGCTGATGCAGATGCAAAAAATGATTTACCTCTGAAAACCGAGGTGTTGAAAAGATTAGCACTATCAGAAGCAACCAACCGAAGATTCATTTCTACTTATGACCGCTACCTAGAACTTCTTGAAGCCTGCAAAGCAGTTAAGGACTCTATTTGCATCGGTAAAACCTATAATCGGATTGGTCATATTCACATGTTGAAAAATCAATATCCACTAGCTTTGACCAATGGTTTGGAAGGTGTACGCATACTGAGCAGATACGAAGATATCATCCCCGACGATCTGGCAGCAGGCTATGATGAATTGGTTTATACTTATTGGCGAATTGACCGACTGGAGGAAGCTGAAAACGCTGCTCTGCGCTCTTTGGAAATACGAATAAAACACGCTTCAGACTCCACAAAAATCTCTAAGTCAGCGAGAGCAGTGGGCGAAACCTATTACCGAAAAAATCAACTGGATAAATCACAGCAGTATCTGGATATGGCGGTCGATTATAGCGATAATCCCAATCATTTGGTCAATAGCAGTTTGGCTCGTCTCGCAGAAAAGAAAGGAGACCTTCGACTTGCCCTTTTCTATCATAAAGAAGCATTTGCTTACATTGATGAATTGATGAAAAGGAAAAAACGTCCCATTCCATATATCAGAATAATCACCAATGTTGCTGACCATTACGCGAAGTTATACGATTACGAAAATGCTATATTTAATTACGAGAAGGCTTTGTCGTTTGCAAAGCAAGAAAACCTAGAATATGAGACAGCAAGTGCTATTTACAAAGGACTTTCTCAAGTATATGAAGAACTAGGCAATTACGAGCAATCTTTAGCCTACTACAAATCTAGAGATGTCATACAAGACAGTGTGAGAAGAGCCGCCAATGAAGAAAAAATAAATGAATTGGAAGCCAAATACCAAGCGCAACGGCAAGCAGAAGAAATCACCCAACTCAATGCCCTCAATCAGCAGCGTACGCGCGAACGCAATTGGCTTTTCGTTGGTATTACAGTAACATTACTGCTAGCAGCATTAATCTATAATTTGTATCGTTCCAGACACATCATTATCAATAATTTAGCCAGTCAGAAACTAGCGACTGAAAGCGTTTTGGAAGAGCTTAAATCCACTCAGTCTCAATTGATACAATCCGAAAAAATGGCATCTTTGGGTCAACTCACCGCAGGATTAGCTCACGAAATCAATAATCCAGTCAACTTTATTGCCTCCAATATCAAAGCCCTGAAAATGGACTTTCAAGATTTGGCGCCACTATTAGAAAAACTAAAGCAACTAGAAACTTCAAAGGAGGAGAAGGTCAATACAGAAGAATTGAAAGTACTTGTTAAGCAAGTTGAATTTGGTTTGATAGAATCAGAAATTGAGCAAATTATTGGTAGCATTGATCGAGGCGTGGCGCGCACTACCAATATTATTAAAAATCTAAAGACCTTTTCCAGAAAAACATCAGGCGAATTTGCTCCTGTCAACATCAATGAAGGACTGGATTTTACGCTCACTATTTTGAATCACGAAATTAAAGCAAAGGAAGTAGAGATACAAAGGCAATTTGGTGTGCTTCCTCTAGTTCACTGTGATTTGAGTTTACTCAATCAAGTATTTGTTAATATCATTTCTAATGCCATTCAAGCGGTAGCTTCATCACAAGAACGAATTATTAAGATTGCAACACAGCAACAAAGTGAACGCGTGCAGATTAAGATTGCTGACACAGGCATGGGTATGGATGAAGCGACGAGCCAAAAGATATTTGAACCTTTTTTCACAACCAAAAAAGTGGGAAAGGGAACAGGATTGGGACTTTCGATTAGTTACAACATTATCAAGCAGCATCAAGGCACAATTGAAGTGGATAGCACCCCAAATGTTGGAACTACTTTCACGATTAGTTTACCGATTGAGCAGTAGGATTGAATAAGCGAATCTATTAATAAACAATATTACTACTGATTCAACCACAACTTGAAACCTCGATTATTCGCCGCACTTACAAAAATATCTCGCCGTGCTTTTGGCGTCAATTCTACCTTCAGTCTGCTTTTAGAAAGTGCAATGATTTTATCAATCGAATCAAAATGACTGATGAAACTGCGATTTAGGCGGAAAAAAGATTTAGGATTAAGCAGCTTTTCCAAATCACTGAGTTTGTAATCTAAAATAAACTTGCTGCCGTCTTTTTTTATTAAATATACATAGCGATCTTCTCCCTCAAAGTAAGCAATTTGATCTACGGTGATGCTCATTATCTTATCTCTTCTCGACACCAAAAATCGTTCTTGATATAGGCGTTGCTTGACTTCTTCAAGCGTCGTTGCTAGGCGCGTGTAATCCAGATTAGCAGCAATGTAGTTATGATTGAATTTATCCAAAGCCGCCCTCAATTCTTCCTCTTCAATGGGTTTTAGAATGTAATCAACGCTGTTCACTTTAAAGGCTTGTAAGGCATATTGATCGTAGGCAGTAGTGAAGATAATGGGCGTTTTCACCTCAACGGACTCAAATATTTTGAAGCTCACATCATCGGCTAAATGAATATCCAAAAAGATCAAATCTGCTTGGTGCTTGGATAGCCATGCTACACTTTCTTCCACACTTTCTAGCGCTGCTAAAATATTGATCTCAACATCTATGTTTTTTAATAATTTGATTAAACTTTGTCGAGCAAATCGCTCGTCTTCCACAATTAGGATGTTCATTTTTTATTCGTTTTGCTGATATCGGTCAAACCGATACAATTAAAGGCACTCTTGCAATATAGTGCTTTGAGGTAGTCTTAAAATCAAGTGCTTGTTGCGTAATTAATTGATAGCGAGCCATTAGATTATTCAAACCAATGCCCGTTGACTCCTCTTTTGTGCCACGTAGTTGCAAGTTGTTTTGGACCACCAGATGATCTGTATCATCAACCCAAACTTCAATGTTCAAGGGTTTTGCACTAGAAGTGATGTTGTGCTTAATGGCGTTTTCGAGCAGTAATTGTAAAGTAAAGGGTGGTAAGCAATCAGATAGTCGCGTGTCTGGAATGTCTATTTTCACGATCAGGCTGTCTTCAAATCGAGTCTTTTGTAAGAAAATGTAGTGCGCCACAAATTCTAATTCTTCGCTTAGGCTGATGACTTTTTGGTCTTTCAATTCCAATAGGCGACGATAAAGTTTGGAGAAGTTGGTCGCGTATTGAAAAGCGCGATCTGTATCTTCGGTGATCAAAGCCCTCAAAATGTTTAGGCTATTGAATAGGAAATGAGGATTCAATTGGTTTTTCAAGGATTGAAATTGTGCGAGCGCGTTTTCCTTCTCAAGTTGAAGATTGCGCAAAAGCAACTGTTGGTTGCGCTGCCGTAATTGCTGCGTTTCTAAGGCATTGTCGATCACGATTTTTACTTCATCAAAGTCCCATGGTTTGGTGAGGTAGTGGTATATTTTTCCGTCATTGATAGCATTCACAATGGCTTTTATGTCACTATATCCTGTCAAAATCATGCGAATGACGCGCGGATATTCTGACCGCACTTGTTCCAGTAGTTGTGCGCCCGTCATCTCTGGCATCCGCTGGTCTGCAATAATGATATTGGGTAAAGCGACTTTGAGCAATTCCAAAGCCGCTTTACCACTTTGCGCCAACGTAATTTTATAGTAGCGTCGAAAGACTGCCTTGAAAGCAGTTAAATTATCTTCTTCGTCATCTACGTATAATATATGAAATGGCTTGTCCATGAACTATTGTTTGTCTCCAATGAAATTAATCTCACCTTCTGCCACATTAAAGACCAACTCTCTACTAGCTAGCCAATAAGCTACGACGTAATCATCCACCCTTTGCCAAGGCGAGGAATAGTATTTGCCATTCGGATTTTCCTGTGGCGTTAATGTAGTTTCCAAGTTCGGAATTTGATCACCGCTAATGATAATTTTGTCATTGCTCAATCGCTTGACTTTCACTTCGTAAGTGTCAATAATCATTAAGTCATTGGAGACGATTGTACCAAAATAAGTGCCTTCTACCTCGGCGGCCATATCAATCCCTTCCTCCATTTCGTCTAGCGTTTGCTCGTCTTCTGTTTTAGAACAAGAAGCTAGCACCAATATTGCCATTAAAAATACGAAAAGAAATTTGAATGTTTTCATTTAGAAAATTGTTTTTACTGTTAGAAAATAAATTTGATTACGAGGACAAATGTATAGTCAAAAGCTACGCTGCCCTATTGTAAAGAAGTGAAGTGAGGAAAAGAGAAAGTGAAAAGGGAATAAGGGTTTGTGAGATAGTAACCAGTTATTTGTAGCAGAATTTGAAGATTCACAAAGGCTCGTCAGGGAATTTTGTAGAGAGAAAAGATCAAAATTGAAATTTTCTGATTATAACGGCATGTGGTGCTTAGTAAATGCTGCAATAGCGTCTCATTAAGTGTTGAAATTCCATATACTTCGCTGCTGAGGCAGCAAAGAGAACTTCAGGAGGGAGAGAGGAAGGCGCGGAAAGCACCTCAACTTGCTGTTTTCTAAATTAATGGAACATAAATATACATCGCCAGAATGCAACAAAAAAGTATCACTCCACAATTAACTTAACTCACTACAGCCATATCTGAGCTCACTTCAATCTGCTCGTCTAGGGCAATCAGCAGGCATTTCTTTGCAATCGTAATCGAAAAATTATTATTTATTTCTAAAATTTAAAATCAAATGAAAACGATTTCAAGTATCTTATTAACTGCTGCATTGTTTTGTTTTGTTTTATTCAATGCAACGGCTCAAAAAAACTACGCCAGCTTCAAATTTGGTATCAAAGCTGCTCAACCTAGTGGTGCATCATCAGAAGAAATGATTTCCTCAATAGGCGCATTCACTGCCGGCGTAAGATTGGAGCATGCTTTATCTAAACGATTCACTTTGATGACTGGAGTGGATTTGAATGCCAGAGGATTTTCTTTTCAAGAAGAGAGCGGACTAGACGCCGATGCTACTTCTTTTTACTTTGAGCATCGAATTGCTTACGTAGATGTCCCCTTAGCAATACGGTGGCAATTGGGTTCAGACAAAATCGGACTGCACTTCATAGGCGGCACCAGTCTAGGTTTTGCAACGATCGTCAGAGAAAACACCATTTATTCGCATCAGGTCGAAGGGCAAGAAGAAAAAATGGACAATTCGGAGAAACTGGACTTTGAAGAAGCTGGATATGAGCGCTTCAATGCAGCTATACTCTTAGGAACGGGCATTTACGTAGGTATCGGACGCAGCCAGCTATTTTTTGACTTGACCATGGACGCTGGTTTAACCCCACTAATTGAAGGAGAGGACAGCAGCACTTTTGTCGGTGCGGATTTTAGCTTGGGCATCAGAATGCCATTAGGAAAATAGAAGTGGGCTACACCCAGAACCAATGAAAACAATACATCAGTTCAGGCGATCTTGAAAGTAAAAGTGCTTTTAGGATCGCTTTTTTTGTTTCCGTCCATAAAAAACCGCTGGGCATACTTGTTGAGCGATTTCAGAAGCGTTTCTGGGACTTATTTTGGGCATGGCTTAAGACTTTGTACACGCCTAATTTTGTTTCCATTACACAAGGCGGCAGAGCTGCTACTGTAGAGTGAGAGAAAGGAGAAAGTGAAACAGGCACGCACTCACCGTTTCATGCGCTCACTTTCTCTTTCAAATTGATAGTACTAACTCATGTTACGCAAAACACCAAATTGCAAACGGCACAAAGTGCTACTTGTTTACAAATCGTCGGGTATCAGCCTCACGCCTTAGGCGGACACGGTGAGGCAGACAGGTCGAACCCGACGATTTGTAGGAAAATTCTTTCAGGAGCGAGCCATATTTGAGCTAAAAGCTCAAATATGGCTCGC
>JBCCRX010000150.1:0-14387 GCA_039201015.1 Bacteroidota bacterium
ATCGTACAAACGAAAGCTTATATGGACAAATGTGGAACAAAGGAAGGACATCTACTGCTTTTTGATCGCAGGGAAAATGTGAGTTGGGAGGAGAAGATTTGGCAGAAGGAAATGGAAGGTTTGAGTATTTGGGGGAGTTGAAGAATTTAATGTCTTTTTTATAGTAAGTAAGTAATTCGGACTAGCCGCACTACGTATCCAGTAGTATAGTAAGAAGCCAAGGTGATACGATCAAATCGGCAGAAAATTTATTTTGCTGCAATGCGTTAGTTTTACTAATGACTTGATAGCAGACATCCAAAAATGCTTATTATCTGAACTCTACAGATGGCGGTCACTTCTAAATTCCCGTCATCCAATAAGCCTACTATTCTACAGCTATCTGAACGTAATTTTGACAAATAGGCATTTTATGAATTTATATTCGCAAAATAAACAATATGTAAATAATAAATATTGCGACTTATTCTTGAAATCACTCAAACAGTAGATTCAATTTTCTTCTTCGGACGGAAACAAGTTTTTCGGCTTTATTTTTGAACAAAAATAAAGCCGAAAAACTTGTTTCCGTCCACAAAGACTACTAGACATACTTGTTGAGTGATCGCAAGAGCTAAAACTGGAATTATTTGGGATATATATTTTTAAATCTCGTATAAGTCAAAATATTGTTCAAATAGCTGACTATTCTACTTACGAAATGGTAATAAAAAATAAAGATTTCATGCGCTATTTTTATTTATTTTTCTTAATGGCTCTATTTACGCAATGCTCCGAGGATGATCTACGCATTGCCTTTCAAATGAATTATCCACAAAATCGCTTCACCGTGCCGCCTGGTCTGAACACCTTAGAATCGCATTATGTGTTTTTCCGAGATGTGCCCACCAATAAAAATGAGTTTTTTGGAGATATTCCAGAAGAAGACATCCAAGAGATTTCGCCTGCTTCTGCGCGCATTCGAGGCGACCAAAATATTGCTGATTTTGCTTTTGCACAAGAAATTGTTGTACGGGTGTGCGAGGATAATACTGCCAATATCAACAATGTATTGGAGAAATGCAGAAGGGAAATTTTCTTTCGCGACAATATTCCACTAAATACGGGGCGAGAAGTTGAATTGATTGCTAACCTAAACAATCTGCGCACTACGCTGACAGAAGATCGTTTCACCTTTGTACTGGTTTTCTTACGCAATCGTGCCTTTACAGGTGTTTCCACTCCCGCCAATTTAGAAATGAATTTCGCTGCTAGACGATAATTTACGTTTTAATTTTAAACCTACACAATTTTGCGTAAGACGACAGCTAAATTTGTCAAATTTTTCTCTTGATAGCTACAAGTAATCAATAACAATGGTTCGTGAAGGTTTTCAATGAAAATTTCATGTTGACAAAATTTAATTTTTCCGCTAAAAAATGTAAATAACTGATTATCAGGCAATTAAATTTTAGTAGAAAATATTTTAAAGGAATTCTGATTGACTTTTTAATTATTTGGCTGTATGGAGATTTCCCACACAGTCAAATAATTAAAATTCGCCCCCCGAAGCACCATAAATTGCTAAAATTCCTTCACGAACCATTGGCTTAATACATCGCATGAAAAAGATTTGACAAATTTTCAAAATTTGTCAAATCTCTTCTTACAATCAAAGACGATCCGAGATTTATCGCAAATATCCGCAGCAATGATCTACTTTGCTAAGCTCTGCGTCCTTATCTCTGCGGTCAAAATAGTCAAAACTTATAAATAGCCGTCAACAATAAATTTCTAGGTGCGCCTGGACCCAACCTAGAAGGATTAAGACCACCTAACCAATAGGTTTCATCCAATAAGTTGTTGACCTTAAGAATTAATTGAATCCCTGTATTGTTAGGTCTATAATATAGGGCGGCATCCAATACGGTATATTCTGGTAATAGTACTCTATCGATATCGTAAGTAGGATTGTACCAAGTAAATCTTTCGCTTACGTACTGAGCACCAAAACCAATTCCAATACCTTTTAAGATTTTATCCGTGAAATCATAGCGTGCCCAAAAATTGGCGTTGTGCTGCGGAGAGCCTCCAATGCGTTCTCCGATAAATTCTTCTATGGCATCTTCCACAATTTCAGCATCATTGAAGCCATAAGATACGACCAACTGAAAATCGGGGGTCACATAACCAGAAATATCCATTTCAAAGCCTCTACTTCTTTGCTCTCCTCTAGTGGTTAAAGTTTCTAAATCATAAGTATCTCCTAATAAGAGATTTTTCTGGATGATGTCAAAAACAGCAAGGTTCGCAAATACTCTACCATTCAAAAATTCTCCTTTAGCACCAATTTCTTTTAAGCTACTTTCCAAAGGATCAAAGCGTGCTGGCGATGCTGACCAAAAGAAGCCTTCTGCGGTTGGGGATAAGGATACGGTATTGGTATGCGGCTGGAAACCCTCTAAATAAGTGGCATAAACACTAATATCTCTAGTCACTTCATAGGTTACCCCCAATCTAGGGACGAACGCATTCGTTTCAAATTCCTGCTCCTTCCCTTCATAATCAAAAATATCATTGAACCATTCGTATCTCAAGTTGACTAATGCGGATAGTTTTCCGATCTTGAATTGATTTTGAAGATAAATGCCATCAGAGGAAGTCAAATTTGCGGGAATGGTGAGTTCCGCGAGATTATAGGCATTGGTGTTTCTAGCGCCATTAAAAGGATTCTCTAGATTAAAATGCGGAACGGCTGGCACAGGCATCGTTACACCATCCACCACCATTTGTTGAAAATTATCGGCATTGTCTGGATTAAAATTAGACTGTCCACCACTGGTGGTCAAATATCTTCTAGCTCGAAGAAATCCAGCTCCAATTTTTCGTTCCCAACGCGTGGCATCATAACCCACCAATATTTTATTCGTAATATCCCCTGCTTTGATATCGTAGTTGAAATAGGCACTCAAATTATCGGTTTCCCAAAATTGTTGTCTTTGATCGTATCTTAATCTTGCCAAAGTAGGAATCACATTTCCCTCAATATCCACCGCTGTTCCATCCACTCTATGCTCCGCCAAATCTTCATCCCAAGTTTGCTTCATGTACTGCGCATTAAAACCAAAGTTATCTGTAAACTGCTTGCTAAAGCTGGCCATGAACATCAACTCTTGGGTTTTATAGTGGTCATTGGATGCACCAACATTCCTCGTAATAGGTGTACTATTAATATCAAATTCACCATTGATGGCACCAAAAATAGGTTGACCTCTGTCTAAATTTCCTTCCGCATCACTGTAAATCATCTCCACATTTAAGGAGGTCGTATTGTTAGGGACATAACTCAAAGATGGCGAAAACAAAATGGCATTATTATTGACGACATCTCTAAATGAATTGGCATCTTGATAAGCCGCATTCAAACGATACAATAATGTTTTAGATTGATTCAAAGGACCTGTGAAATCAGCCGTTGTTCTTAACAAACCAAAACTACCCGTTGAGGCGGATATTTCACTACGCTTCTCAGCAAGCGGCTTTTTAGTCACCATATTCACTGTTCCTCCTGGATCGGCACTGGAGAAAGTAACCGAAGAAGGTCCTTTTATGACTTCTACGCGCTCTAGGTGAGAGGTAATGGGTTGAAGAAAATAATATTGACGGGTACGCATACCATTAATGACTTGTCCATCATCTGCTTGCGTAATACCACGAATATTATAATGATTATACAAACCTGTCACGGCAACATTGCTGACCGTTTTGACCGCATCGGGCAGTTGAAAAGCCTGACGATCGCTGATCAACTCTTTGGTGACCGTTGAAATGGCTTGCGGTAATTCTTTGTTTTTGATCGCTGTTTTAGTCGCAGAAAAAGAATAGTCACTGTTGTAATCTGTTCTCGCTCGACCAACTACTTCTACAGATTGCAATTGAAGTGCATCCGTTTCTAAAGTAATGTTGAAAGGCACTCTAACATTGGAAGCGTCTAGTATTTGCTCAAAAGTTTTGAATCCAAGTGAGCTAACAATTAGCTTATTATAAATTACTTCCAAGTTGGCAAATTCAAAATTACCATCCAAATCAGTGATGGTATTCTTTGCTCCACCCGATCCTTCCAAGCGAACGACTGCTCCGATGACAGGTATGTTGTCTTCATCAGTTATGGTTCCTTCGATATTTAATTGCGCAAAACTTACTGTAAAAACAGACAAGAGAAAGGCAATCATCAGTAAAGTGTGTTTCATTATTTTAAAATTTAATCTAAATTGTTGTATGTATATTTTCTACTATTTCACTTTCCCAATGTTCACAATTGTTTCTCCTTTGTTGATCGGGGGTGTTCCAAGCATGTACAAAATGATACCGCTGGTCTCTGCATAAATCGTTTCAAGCGTTTGACCAAAAAAATTGGTAATGTATCCGATCTTCATGCCTTGCATCACATAATTGCCGCTGGCTTTATGGGGATAGAAAAATCCAGTATGCGCGCTACTTTGGGAATTACGTTCGTCGATGTAAGCGATCTGTTTGGTAGTAATTGGTGGATGTGTAGTAAAACCAAGATGTCCCAACAAACTTTCAACGCCTAGTACAATTTCATCCACAAATTCGGCTTCGACCATGCCTAATCTACCGCATTCTACATCAACAGCAGGGATGCCTCGCTTGAACGCTTCCGCAGAGCAGTAAAGACTTGGATTTTCCGCCTTCAGATAATCTTTGCCCGTTGTTTTGAACACAATCACATGGTCAAATCCCATGTGTGCTGCCATCTCACGACCTACTCTAGAAATGTCTGGAAAGTTATCGTTTTGGTAATAAGCCGAATATGCCATCAAATCTTCGGGCGCATCGCCGCTGTGCATATCCACAAAAAAATCGCTGCGTCCAATGACTTTCTCGCTAATAAAATCAGCAATACGCTCGGTAAGCGTGCCATTTGGATCGCCAGGAAAGATGCGATTCAGGTTTTTACCATCCGTAGGATTGGTGTAGGGACTCCTACCTAAAAAGCTGGGAACATTGGCAATTTGTACTAAAATAATTGTTCCCTTCAGGCTAGTAGGATCAATTCGATCAAGGAGTTGCTGCCCTGCCAGTATAGGTGCGTATTCATAGCCGTGTACGCCACATATGATGCTGAGTACTTCACCGTCTTCTTTTCCGTGAAACACCGTAACTGGAATTGTGGTTTCGTGCTCAGCATCTGCTACGGAAATGTTGAAGTGCTCCATCGTTCCTGATAGAACAGTTTTTTCATTAAAAGTGAAAGTGCCTTGTCCATGAAGCATAGACGCCATCATGTTGAGACTCACAAAAAGAATCAAAAATGGATAGCCTGTACGGTGGTGCACAAAATGCCTGCTAGTAATCGTCAGCCAATAATCGCCTACACCGCAACTGGTACGGCTTTCAATGATCAGACTTACTCTTGAAATAGCTACCCATATTACCTGTAATCGGTGACGTTTTCGAAGAAAGTACCACCACACTAAGCCACTAGCAACAGCAATACTGAAAACAACGAATAAGCACGCTAGACTTCGATTCGTAAACCACTTCAGGCTCCTCAAAGTATTGAGATTCAGCAAAAAGGGAATCGCTGTACAATGAATCGTACAGAGTAGGGAAAAAGTGATTCTCAGTAGATTTAATGGTGATTCAAGCAATTCTTTACTACCAATCATACTAGTGCAAAACATTAATTTTTCGCAAAGCTAAGTAAATAAATGCAACGTTGTTGCAAAAATAAATATTTTACAGAGAATAATTCAAAAGTCGAATTGGATGTTATGTCACGAGCACTTTAATTTACAGCTTTTGTAGAGCCACAAAACTCTCCTCCAATCGAGAATACAATCCTTTCCAGATTTCAAAGTAAGCTTGATAAGTTTGATGTGCTGCTGGGTCGGGCGTGAAAGATTCGTTGGTCTGTGTTCCGATATCCTGCGCTATGGATAGGGCTCTGAACGCTAGCAAGGCAGCACCCAAAGCGGTACCTTCTTCGTGGGCTTGCAAATGGACTTTGACGTTGAAGACATCTGCTAAAATTTGCACAGCTAGGTCATTTTGTGTGAATCCACCATTGGCGTAAATGGCTTCGATTTTGGCTTCTTGTTGTTCGAGTGCTTGCGCAATTTGGTAAAGATTCATGACAATACCCTCTAAAACAGCACGCAATAAATGGACTTTGGTATGGCTTTTGCGCAAACCAATGAAAGCGGCACGGGCATCCGTATTCCAAATAGGTGCGCGTTCTCCCATCAAATAGGGCAAAAAGAGCAAGCGATCTGCTCCAACACCGATTTTTGATGCGTCTGCTACCTCACCAAAAGTTGCTTGAAACCATTCATAGATCACCCCGCCGTTGTTGCTGGGTCCGCCGATCACATAGTGATCTTCATCCAAAATATAATTGAACAATTGGGCGTCAACATCTAAAATGGGAGCATCATTGGTCATCCGAATAGCGGCACTCGTTCCAATACTAATGACCGCTTTTCCCATAGATCGAACGCCTGCGCCTAGATTGGCTAGACAACCGTCGCTGGCCCCGATGACAACGGGCGTATTATTGGGAATTTGAAGCTGTTCGGAAATTTCTTCTTTTAAATTTTTCAGTATATAGGTAGTCGGAACGCTTTCAGAAAGTTGTGATTCTTTGATGCCACAATAATCTAATGCAGGCTTGTACCAAGTTCGATGGTGAATATCAAATAAACCTGTAGCGGAAGCAATGGATTCATCTACTACAAATCGATCGAACCAAGCCTGAAGTACATATTCTTTTATGGAGATGAAACGAGCCGTTTGCTCAAAAGTGGAAGCTTCTTGATCGCGAAACCAAGCAATTTTGCACAAAGGCGACATCGGGTGAATGGGCGTTCCCGTTTGCTTATAAATATCCTTTCCAATTGCCTTTGCGTTTAACTCGTTTGCATACTTCTGACTTCTGCCGTCCGCCCATATTATACTGTTGGTCAGTAGCTTATCATCTTCATCTAATAGTATTAAACTGTGCATCGCACTGCTAAAGGAAATGGCTAAAGGTGCTTTTTCCGATACCTCAATGACAGTTTTAGCTGCCTTCATCAATGCTTCGTAAATACCTGCTGGATTTTGCTCTTGATAATTAGGTTGGGGACGTAGGATTGGATAGCCTTCTCTCGCTTCTTGTAGCAGTTCGCCTGTTTTGGAAAAAGCAACTGCTTTCGTGCTGGTCGTACCAATGTCTATGGCTAAAACGTACTCCTTCATTTTCGCTCCTTTTATACTCACTCCATCAAACGCCTCCTGCTACTTCTAAAAACTGCATATTGTACAGTTTGGTGTAATAGCCATCTTCGATTTGTAGCAATTCTTCGTGCGAGCCAAATTCTTTGATTTCGCCTTTATTCAGAACTAAGATATTATCTGCGTGTCGAATAGTAGAAAGTCGGTGAGCGATGATGATGGAAGTGCGACGATCAATTAATTTTTCGATAGCGTACTGGATGACCGATTCCGTTTCTGGATCAATGGAAGAAGTGGCTTCATCCAAAATCAAAATATCTGGATCAAAGACCAAAGCACGCACAAAAGAAATCAATTGGCGTTGCCCCATAGAGAGGGTCGCGCCGCGTTCCATCACTTTATAGTCGTAGCCGCCAGGCAGCTTCATGATAAATTCGTGTGCGCCGATCATTTTTGCGGCTTCTATGACTTTTTCTTCTTCTATACGATCATTTCGTAGTGTAATGTTTTCTAACACAGAACCTGAGAATAGAAATACATCTTGCAAAACAATCGCCAATCTTTCTCGATAAGCGTTCAGTTCGTAAGTCGAAATCGGTACATCATCTACGTAGATATTGCCTTTTTGAATCTCATACAGCCGAGTCAAGATGTTGATAATCGTTGATTTTCCTGAACCCGTACTGCCCACAATTGCTAAAGTTTCGCCAGGATTGATCTGGAAATTGATGTCTCTTAAAACGTAATCTTTGGCTTGATAGGCAAACCAAACTCGATCAAAATTGATTTTTCCATTCAGTTTTTGGACTTTGTTTTTTCCTTCATTGGAGATAAAATCCTTCTTGTCTAATATATTGAAAACCCTTTGCGCCGCCACCAGTCCCATTTGCAAGGTATTGAAGCGATCTGCTAATTGTCGCATTGGACGGGTGAGCATCGAAAGATAAATCGGAAAGGCAATTAAAACCCCTAAGGAAACTGCGCCGTCCAGTGCTTGCCTGGCGCCGAACCATACCATTAAGCCCAAAGCCACTGCGGACACAATTTCCACAACTGGAAAAAAGATCGCATAATACAAAATCGCATCAAGATTGGCTTGGGTATAGTTTCGATTGATTTTTTTGAATTTGTGCATTTCCTCTTCTTGCGCGTTGAAGATTTGCACAATGCGCATGCCCGTAATTTGTTCTTGTAAATAGGCATTCATTTTAGTGATCTGAGTGCGTACTTTCTGGTAAGCCACTTTCACTTTTTCCTTGAAAATATAAGTCGCCGCAATCAGAAAAGGCATCGTAGTCAAGCAAATGACCGTCAATTCCCAACTGTAGTACAGCATCACTACCAAGACGACGATCATCGTCAATAAATCCGCAATAATATTGATGATACCTTGCGCAAAAACATCGTTGATTTTCTCAATATCGCTAATGGTGCGCGTAGTAGAAGTACCGATCGGGGTACGATCAAAATAAGTCAATCGAAAACTGGTGATGCGATTGAACACCCGCACCCGAAGATCGCGGATGACGGACTGCCCGAGGAGACGGGTAAAATAGATAAAAGCATAGCGCACTATCGCTTCCAAGAACAATGCCCCAATAATGATACCTGTGATGAAATAGAGTCCGTTGATGTCGCTTTGAAAAATATATTCGTCCACCATTTTTTGAATCAAAACAGGGCGCAAACTCGCGACGGGTGCCACAGCAATGGCTAGGACAGTGGATGCAATGAAGATCGTTCGGTAGGGAAGGGCTTCTTTGAGGACACGCTGAAGTAACTTCCAATCAATATTGTTGTTTTCCATAAGTAATATTGTCGTATTGGAGCGTACTTTCTAACAACAGCTTGGCTGGAAATAGGTTGTAGGAAGAAGGATTCGTCTTTGCTCCGTCTTTGAATAGTTTTTTTACTAGATCAACTTTTCACAGATTTGCGTTAGCTAAACGTCAAAATACAGCACTATAGCTTTTTCATTTTTCTTAGCTTTTACTTGGTTTCAAGTGCTTTCATTTTCGTTTTTTTGACCACTTTTGCGTTTGCTTCATTTTGCAGGTCGAATTGAAGCACGGCGAGTATTTAGTTAGCAGTTCAACAAAGCAATATGCCAAGAAGAGAGCGCAACAAATTTGTGAAGCGCGGACAAATCATAGAAATTTTGATAGAAGATTATGCTTTTGGTGGCAAAGGCATTGGAAGAATACGCAATGAAAAAGGGGAGTTTGTTGTCTTCGTAAACAATACTTTGCCAGGACAATTCGTGAAAGCAAAAGTGAAGAAGTCCAGCAAAACCTACGCAAGCTGTCAATTGATTGAAGTTTTGCGAGCCTCCGAAGAAGAAGTAGCAGTACCCTATCAAGCCATTCCTGGTGCGCCCTTCATTCGATTGCCTATCGAAAAACAACACGCCTATAAAAAGCAAAGCACATTAGAGCTTTTCAAACGCATCGGCAAAGTCGAAGACATAGCGCGCAAATTTGATACTTTCATTCCTTCGCCCAAGACTTTTCATTATCGCAACAAAATGGAGTATGCCTTTTCAGCAATCGGCTACGATCATCAACTCAAAACGGATGTGGATGAATTTACGCTGGGCTTCAAAAAAAGAGGAACTTGGTGGTGCGGCGATAACTTGAATAAAGATTCGGGTCTATTCGATGCAGAAGTGGAAAATAAACTCCAACGAATTAGAAAGTACTGTGAAGCGACGGGGCTAGCACCTTGGCACGCACCACAAAGAAAAGGATTTTTCCGATATTTTGTGGTTCGTAAGTCTTACAAGACCAATCGTTTGCTCTTCAATTTAGTGACTACTTCTTACGACTTAGCACAATTTGATTTAGCAGCCTTCACCCAATTTTTACTAGAACTCTTTGGAGATCGGGTAGCGGGTTTTTTGCACACCACGAACGACGAAATCGGCGATCGCACCATTGCTACAACGGGCAATATCCATCTAATTTACGGAGATAATAAAATTGTAGAAGAACTGCATGGATTGAATTTTGAGATCAGTATGCAATCCTTCTTTCAAACCAATCCTAAAGCCGCTGAAAAGCTGTACGCTAAGGTAGTGGACTACGCGCTAGAACGCAAAGAAAGTATTGATAATCAAGTTGTTCTGGATTTATTTTGCGGAACGGGTACGATTGGACAAATTCTGGCTTCTAAAAGCGAAAATGCACGAATCATAGGCGTGGACATCGTCGCTTCTGCCATTGAAGATGCCAAAAAAAACGCAGCACGCAATAGCATAGAGGGGCTAAAATTTTACGCCGCTGATGTCGGGAAATTTTTAAGAGAACATCCTGAATATACCAATAAAATAGGTACGATTATCCTCGATCCAGCCAGAGCAGGCGTTGCGCCCAAAACCCTGAAAAAGATCATTCACCTTAATGCAGAACGCTTGGTGTATGTCTCTTGCAATCCAGCTACCCAAGCAAGGGATACGGAGCAATTGGCACAAGCGGGCTATCGCATTCAAAAGTTGAGTTTAGTCGATCAATTTCCGCATACGGCGCATGTAGAGACTGTGGTGCTGTATGAGAAGGAATGAGGAAAGCTGATTTTTCGATCTGACGTCTAACTTCTACTTTCTACTTCGTTTTCTTATAATTGACCATAGCTGGCTCTACTTGCATTTTCGGCACGACAATTCTTTCTTTGCTCTTCACTTTCACAGCTTTCTTGGGTGGTTCAGAAGTATCAACAAATAGAGCAACACCCAATGCCGTCAATCCAGTCATCATCCAGAAAATATCTACACTCGCAACGTACCACTGCGCACTGGCAAGTGTTTTCCATACCCAATCACCTGTGATGACACCATTGGCGACGGGAACAAGCAAGGAGAGGAGGCCACCAATCCGTAGATAATTTCGATTGAGTTTTCTAAAATTATTCCAAAATAGTCCTGCAATGATGAGCAATAGCCAACTCAAGAAAAAAGCAGTATCCACATAAGTTGTACGTCCTGCCCATTCCATAGGTACTAATTTATTTGCGATGAAAATAATTGCTGTAGCAGGGAACAATCCCAAAGTGATCGCCAAATACACTTTAGTCACTCGATGATGAAAACGTCTTTGTTTGTCCGTGTAAGCCTTGCTGTTGCGCGCTTCTTGCCACAACAGTACGCCACTCAAAATCATAAAGCAAGTAATCATTGCCAGTATAAAATAAATAATGCGAAGGGGCAAGCCACCAAAATTGGCGAAGTGTAGTTTTGAAATAACATTAAGTACGGCTTCTGCGTAGGAGCTTTCGGAAGGCGGCTTGTGGTAGAGTATTTGACCCGAATTGAGGGCATAAACTACCTGTCCAGTACCATTGATCGTGCGTCCGTCGTCTAAGAAAAACATAGCATAGCCATCTGCTCTGCCATGATTGAATGCTCTGACGTTGGAAATTTTGACATCTGGATACATATCTTTTACTTGGAGGTAGTAAGATTGCAAAGAAGCATGTTCCGCTTCGGGTGCGTCTTTGTCTATTTTTATGGCAGCCGCAGGATTGACCGTCTCTACAATTTTGTCTGTATCTCCACCGAAAAGTATAAATGCACTAGGAGCTAATAGCAAGGTCAGCAAACCAAAAAATGCGCCCGTCAAGCCGTAAGCAATTTGAAAAGGAAAACCAATGACGCCCAAGACGGTATGGGCATTAGACCAAATGCGCTTCCATTTGCCTTCTATCACAAAAGCATAAAATCGAGTGGCGATGTTGCGCCAATGAATCATGATGCCCGTGATGCTGGCAAATAGAAAAAATAAAGCCACAAAACCAGAAAGGAACAAACCAATCACAGGAATTTGCCCAAAGTAATGCAAGCGATAGAGCGTATTTCCAATCGTTGTCTCGGACTCTTCATGATCGGTCAAATGATAATCCTGATCTACGTTGATAAAAGCAGAAATATACTCCTTTTGTTTTTCTTCTTCCTTTACTTCTTCCCCTGTTGTGTTTTCATCTTTTGCTTTGTTCTCCTCTTTTGATTCGGCTTTGTCTTCATTTTCAGCTTCTTCGACATATTCCGCACCGTAGAACTTTACAAAAGGAGATTCTTCCGAAGGCATACGCACCGTGAAAGCTTCCGCTTCTGCAAAACCTTCGTAGTGGGCTTCTACCGCCGCCAAAGTACGATCAACATTTACTTCTTCTGGACTTTCGATGCGTGCATTGGGATTTTCCCAGCGAACAATATCATGCCGAAAGAGCGAAAAGGAACCCGCATAAAAGATAACAAATAAGGCAAAGCTAATCGCAATCCCCGCCACGGTATGCGTATTGTAATAGATATTATACGCCCGATTTTTAAGTCCTTTTAATTTCATGTTATCCTAAGTATTAGGTAGCAAGTGTTAGGTGATAGGTAGTAAGTGTTCAGTGCCAGATAGAAATTACGACCAATACATATAACATAACATCTAATACTTACAACTTCACACCCATATTTTTTTTCTTGGTCTTAATAGAGCTTTTTATCAATTTGACTACTTCGATAGCGTCTTTGTTAATGGAATCAAATTGCTTCTTTGTGATGTAATTTGTCGCATATAGCAGTTCTAGCCAATAAATAGTCTCCCCTATTTCTTTTTGTCCAATGGCCAATTTGTGAATAAATCCTTATCGCTTTCCGCATTAAAGGCTTCTCTTATCATTGCACCAGGATTAGTACCTGATCGCAATAGTTGCTTACTAAGAACATATTCCTTTTTTTCTTTCGCTAAATATTTGCTCAAATTAACAATAGACTTTATTCACAATAATATTTTTAAGGAGTAGAAAGTCTATTTTTTCAACCCTTTCGAGCGAGTTAAAAATTTTTGTGAATAATCACTAATACGTATTGCAAAAGCTAATGTTTTTTCCTTGAGCGGACTTTTACTTTTCACATCTCACTGAGATTGATTATAATAACAATCAAAGAATCTTCTAAATTTGGAACAAATACCTAATACTTAATACCTATCACTTACTACTTAGAACTTACTTGAAAAAGTAAATAAGCCCACCACAAATTGCGATTGCCAGTAAATAAACGCCCCATGCTTTCCAACCATTCTTGAACGCAAAGGCGAATATCATAAGAAAAACCCACAGAAAAAAAGTAGTGTAGGCGGAAGTAATCACTACCGTACTTTGATCTTCTATCAAGACGCCCAATACTAAATGTAGGGCTACGGCTAAGGAATAACCACCCAAAATCCCCGCAGAGACTTTTAGCCACCGCTGTCCTGTGCTTGAAAGATATTGTCGTTTTGCTGGCATAATTGCTTGCGATTATTTTATTTATTTTTTGGAATAGAGTAAATTAGTAAGAACAGGGAAAAGCATTACGACTATGCTAAAAGATAACATTACTGCCACAGACCATATCACGAAGCCCGTTAGATTGTCCCAAGTTTTGATGTAGAGCACGCCAGAAACCAACAAGAGTAAATAGCCGATTGTTCTTGTCCAGCGTTTGTTGTTTCGTGTTATTTCTGCTAGATGTTGCCAGCGTTTGGGGAAAAATTTGGATTTGCTGAATAGCAATATACTTGCAATAAAAATAAGAAGAAATGCCATAGATAGTATGTAATGAAAATGGGGGTAAAACATTGAATTTAAAAGGCTTCTTAGACAAAAAAATGAGTTCTACAACTAGTATTAGAAATAAAAAGGAGTTGTTTAGGCTCTGCTTAATTCAGATAGGCTTGCAAAATTAATAAAAAGCAGACTATCTTTTAATACCTAAAATTAGTAGCATAGTGTAATTAGTGTTAGGTATATTTATAATAGTATTAGGTACTGATGTTACGTGTTAGTATGTTTTATTGCAAGAAGTCTAGTAGCTTATTAAAGCTACTGTGTTTTGAATTAGAGTGGCTTCGACCACTGACGATTTGTGAACAAATGGCACTTTGTACCGCTTGTTTACTAAATTTAGTATATGAATACTTATCGTGGGACAGAAAAACAATTTCAAAGATATGATTATATTTGAGCAGGGAAGTAATGTTATTTCTTTAAATTATATTTCATTTGGCTCTAAATGATTTCATTTGGTCGAGTATCTTTAGAAAGATATCGCCAACTATTAAATTTCGTTTGTTTTCGTTTAGAAGGACGTCGAGTCCTTCCAAACGAATCAAGGTTTTTTAAAGGGAGAAGCGGCGAAATTC
>JBCCRX010000151.1:0-14310 GCA_039201015.1 Bacteroidota bacterium
CAGACCACCCAATCAGCTGGATGTAGATATGGCGCACATTATTGAATTGGAGTTGAAGGCATACTTAGCAGATTTAAACGGAAAAACGGAGCAAGCAAATCAATATTTTGAAGAAGGTATGGCGATCGAAGAAGGTTTGAGTTACTCTTTCGGACCGCCTGATGTTTTCAAACCCGTCCACGAAGCTTATGGCGAATATTTATTGGCGCAAAAGGATTATGAAAAAGCATTGAATGTTTTTGAAAAAGCACTGGAAGTAAATCCACGTCGTCTGCGTTCGCTGCGAGGAAAACGAATAGCGGCAGAGCAATTGGGAAATCAGACTTCATTAGAAGAAGCGGAAAAAGAATTGGCACTTTCTTTGGTGGAAAGGGAAAGAGGAGAGATACTTTAAGAATACAAATATAGTTTGCGAGTCTAGCTTCTCGCTTCTGATATCTGACCTCTAATAATGTCTAAATAAACTATGAAAATTGCAGTTTTTCCAGGTTCATTCGATCCGATCACCAGCGGACATTTTGATTTGGTGCAACGCGCTTTGCCGCTTTTCGATCAAATTATCATTGCAATTGGCGTCAATTCCCAAAAAAAGTACCTTTTTTCGTTGGAGCAACGCATCAAATGGCTGGAAGATGTGTTTTCAGAAGAACCCAAGATCAAAGTGGATAGTTTTGAAGGTTTGACGGCGCATTATTGTACTTCGATCGGCGCGAAATATTTACTGCGTGGCTTGCGAAATGCTTCGGATTTTGACTACGAAAAAACAATATCTCAGTTGAATCACATCGTCGGCGCGGGCATCGAAACGATCTTCTTGATTGCACAACCAGGCTACTCACATATTAGCTCTACCATTGTGCGCGAAATCATCAAAGGCGGCGGCGATGCAAGTGCTTTTTTGCCCAAAGAAGTCCAAGTTTTTGAAAGCAAATAAGTACTTTCTGCCCCTTGAATAATAAAGAAGACATACGAACCGATTTATTAAATTACTAGACTTTGGACATAATCGAAAGATTTCGTTATTCGCCTCAAAAAAATCTTTTAAGGAGGATTTTTTTGAGGCTCAGAGGGGTCTCAAGGGAGAAAAGCGTTAAAAATCACTAATTTTTAACGCTTTTCTCCCTTGAAAACCCCCTAAGTGAAACAATTTTTCGCCTTAGAAAAAATTGTTTCACGATTTTAAGATGCGTTTTTCAAATGTCCAAAGTCCAGTTAGATTAAGAACATTCCAAAATTAAATTTCTATGCGATTTCTACTATTTTTCTGCTGCTTGTCGATTGCTTGTGCAACAAAAGCACAAGACTTAAACTCGAATATTTTCTTATTCGATATGAAGAAGAAAAGTGAGCGAGAATTTACTTTCGAGAATCCGCGCTTTTTAACTTACTTCAATGAAAATGGCTACAACAATCAGCCGACTTTCATCAATAATGGAGAGCTGTACATCAGTGTGCGTTATCCTAATCAAGAGCAGACCGACATTTTCTTGCTTGATCTATATCGCAAAACAAAATCACAGGTGACGGAGACCGTAGAATCTGAGTTCTCCCCTACTCTGATGCCTGATTTATTTAGCTTCTCTGCGGTGCGTGTGGAACAAAATGGTGACCAGAGATTGTGGCAATTTCCAACGGATCGTCTGGACAATGGTAAACCTGTTTTCAAGTATGTGACCAATATTGGCTATCATCATTGGATCAGTAGTCGTCGAGTGGCTTTGTTTTTGGTGGGCAGCAATGAAACGAATGAATTAGCAATGGCGGATGTGGCCACGGATCAAGTGACTAAAATTTTATCCAACATTGGTCGTTGTTTTCAAAGTATGCCCAATTCTCGCAATTTGCTTTTTGTACACAAGGTATCTCCACGTACTTGGTACATCAAAAAATTGAATACCTACGATCAATACAACAAAGGCGAAATTGTGGCGCAGACATTGCCAGGAAGCGAGGATTTTGTCATTTTGGAGGACGGTACTTTCATTATGGGCAATGGGAGTAAATTGTTCAAGTTTCATCCTTCTTTCGATAATGAAAAAGGTTGGCAAGAAATCGCAGACTTTGAATACTACGGCATTCGGAATATTACCCGTCTGGCAGTGAGCGATGATGGAAAAATTGCCGTGGTGACGGAAGGTAGTACACCGAATCGGTTTTGACTGATTGTGAAGTCCGATGTCAGAGAAAAGAGGTCAGATGTGATGCACTGATGATTATTTGCACACAATAATTCTGCAAATGAATGCTTTTAATTAATTGATAATTAACAGATGTCACGCAATATTAGGTTTCTAGCGGCAATTTCTTATTCAGGATTTAGAAATGTCATTTTTTGCTCTAAACTATAGGAATAATTCCCAAATTAGGGTTCAAAAATGACATTTCTTGCTCCCCGATTGGTAAAATCCTACACATGAGAAATTGCTGGGTTTCAAGCAAACTGTATTCTAATGAGCAATAACTTTCTTTAATGTGTAAGTCGCTGACTATATGTGTGTTCAATTTGAATCGGTTCGATGCCAGCAAGATCTGAAACTAAGTCACGTATGGACAAGATGCTCGTAGTCTGTATTTTATACATTACGAAAAATTATCGCTCAATAGAATAAGCAAATTGTTAAATCTGACTTCTTATCCAATCCATTTTAAAAAACAATTCCCATGAAAAAGATTTTCATACTTCTGATTGCACTTTCATTTATCAATTTTTTGATGGCAAAGACACAGACTGAAGTTTTGCTTCAACTTCATTCTTCCTACACGCCGCAGCAGTTGGAGCAAAAAATGCCTGCTTTGCGTTTTGAAAAGACGTTGATTGCTCGTTTGAATCTTCATTTGTTCGAAATTATTGATAGTAAATCTTTCTCGCAAACCGCATTAGAGCGGCATCCAATGATAAAAGCAATCGAATGGAACAAAATAATCGAAAGCAGAGACCGACAGCCCGATGATGCGCGATACGGCGAGCAGTGGGCACTACAGAGACTGCAAATGCCCAAAGTTTGGGATATTTCAACGGGTGGATTTACCGCAAATGGCGATGAGATTGTAGTGGCAATTATTGATACCGATTTTTCTGTAGAACACGAAGATTTGGTGGAAAATATTTGGGTCAATGGCGCAGAAACGCCGAATAATGGTATTGATGACGATCAAAATGGTTTTGTGGATGATATCAATGGCTGGAATTTTGGAGCCAACAACAATGAATTTCAAGCAGGCGTACACGGTACTTCCGTAGCGGGCATCATCGGAGCAAAAGGCAACAATAAAGACGGTGTAAGTGGCATCAATTGGGATATAAGTATGATGTATTTGAAATACGAAAGAAGCGTTTCTGAGATATTTGCTGCTTACGAATATGTAACGAAAATGCGGAGAAAATATAACGAAACCAAAGGGGCAGCAGGAGCATTTGTAGTGGCAGTTAATTCTTCTTTTGGCTTAAAAAATCCAGAAATTTGTCCAGAAGACAACATTTGGAATCAAGCGCACGAAATGATGTATGAAGTGGGTATTTTGGTAGCTGCTGCTGCAAAAAATGACCCAATAAACTCCGATGATGTGGGGGATATTCCAAGTGCTTGTCCGAGCAGTAATATCATTTCTGTGGTCTCTACGGATGATAGTGATATTTTTTGGGACGGTTCTGCTCGTGGCGCAACAACGCTAGACTTGGGCGCACCTGGTATCGAAGTATTAACAACTCAAGGCAATATTGGCTACCGTACTTTTGATGCCAATTCTTCCGCCACGCCCCACGTTACGGGCACCATTGCTATGCTCTACAGTTTACCTTCAACGGATTTAGCAGAACTGGCGATCAATCAGCCCAAAGAAGCAGCGACTTTAGTAAGAAAAGCCATTTTGGAAGGAACAGAACCGCTCTTATCCTTAGACGGAATAGTAGCTACGGGTGGTCGTCTAAATGTTTTTCGAGCCGTTCAGCAATTGTCTAATTTGTTAGAACCAACTTTAAATCCTTCCAGCGATTTCACGATAGAGGTCCTCACTCCAAATCCTATCAATGCAAATGAAATATTGACGATCTCTTATCAGTCACCTGACGAAACCATGTTTGATTTAAGGATTTATGATGCACTAGGAAGGTTGGTGGAGGAAAGACTTGTCAATCCGTGTTGTTTCAAAGAGACGGAAGAACAAGTCATATTAAGCAACTTTGCAAGTGGTATTTATTTTGTAGAAATTGAACGTTTAGGAGAAAGTAGTGTACAATCCTTTGTGGTGAATAACTAAGCAAATGTCTTACATAAAAGATTTAATTAAAAAACTCAATAGCGAGCCCACTCAAGAGGAATACATCGGTAATATTTGGGGTTGGAAATTTTCCATTTTCGGCTTGGTGATTATTTTGCTCTTCTGTGGCTTACTGGCTTATCGTTATCTTGTAATGGGTATCCCGATCAACGAAAGAGAGGCTTCTCCTTTTTATCAAGATACTTTACCTAGGATGGAGCAGTCGGTAGATTAAGCTTTGTTATCCCTTCATTCCTTAGTAGTTTATACTCCATTTGGGACAAAAAAGTACATTCTTTCGCTGTTGATCGCGCCTGAGTCGGGCAAGTTTGTTCAGACGTTTATTCGTTTAATGGTCTAAAATTCCTGATTATAACGGAATGCCGTGGTTAGTAAATTTTGCAATAGCGTTTCATAAGTGTTGAAATTCCCTATACTTCGACTCGCTGATTTTTAGAGCCCTTTTTCTTTCACCGCAAAACATTACAATCAGTAAAATTCAATGTGTTGCAATTAAACAGATAAACAATTTAAACAAGTAAACAATTAGATTATTCTACTGAGCAATAATTTTCTTTAATGTGTAAGTCGCTGACTACAAGCGTGTTCAATTTGAATTGGCTCGATGCCAGCAATATCTGAAACTAAGTCACGTATGGACAAGATACTCGTAATCTATATTTTATACATTACGAAAAATTATCGTTCAATAGAATACAATTAGATTCACTTGTATGAATTTATCCCGTTTGCAATGTAAATAGAGCGGAATACCTACTCAAAACAATATGAATTTAAAATATCTGCTAGGCTCAATCGTTGCTGTACCCTTACTTCCCGTATTGTACTTTCAAGGCAAACGGATCAGAGCAAGTGTACCTAGACTGCCAGAAGCCACTGACCCACAAGGAGTTGTGGAAAAAACAGGGCAAACTGTTCTTAATTTGTTGTGCATCGGAGAAAGTACTATGGCGGGCGTAGGAGTGGAAATACACAAAGAGGGTTTTGTGGGAACTTTGGCGGAAGAGTTGTCTGAATTATTGCAGCGAGAAGTGCAATGGCAAGTGTATGCTAGAAGTGGCTACACGGCTAAGCGGATGACAGAAAAATTAGTGCCAAAAGCCAAAAATGTATCGGCAGATTTGATTGTGGTGGGAGTCGGTGGTAATGATGCCTTTACTCTGAATCGTCCAAAAAAATTCAGACTGGAAGTTGAAGCTTTAATCAAAGCTATACATTTTCAATTGCCAGATGTTCCTATTTTTTTCACAAATATGCCGCCAATTAAAGAATTTCCTGCATTTACATCCACAATTAAATTTGTAGTTGGAAACTTAGTAGAAATCTTAGGCGAAACACTCGCTGATGTTGTAGCTCAGTACGAGAATGTATTTTATAGTGCTGAAACAATCACGATGAGAGGCTGGATGAAAAAGTGGGACGTAGCAGGGAAAGCCCATGATTTTTTTAGTGACGGCGTACATCCTTCTAAGCTCACCTATCAAGTTTGGGCGAAAGACATGGCACATTTTATTAATAGTACATCGGTCATTCCATCTCGAATTTCACAAAAGGCTTGATAAATTGGCTTTTCTGAAAAGATATACGGACATTTGCGTGCCTAAATTCAGCCACTAAAACGCTAAATCAAAGAATACCATGAGTCAACGCAAGAAAAAAGTTATTACGACAAATACAAAAAGTGCAACCAAAAAATCCACAGGCAACAAGCGAGTCAACACTAAGCGTGCTAATAGCAATATTTTGGATGCTGGAACGACGAGAGCGAAAAGAAAGTCCGTAGAAAAAGAACTTTTGCTCTTTGGCAGAAAGAACTACTTACTGATGCTGCTAGGTGCAGGCGTGGTTGTTTTGGGTATGTTTTTGATGAGTGGTGGCGAAATGCCTGACCCGAATACTTGGGACGAAGATATTATTTACAGTACTCGTAGAACGGTGCTCGCGCCTATCGTCATTTTGAGTGGTCTTGCGATTGAAATTTTTGCCATTTTCAAATAAGCAAAGGGACAGATTTAAGGAGTGAAAAGTCAGTAAATACTCAATCAGTGAAAACGATCTTTTAAGATTCTTATCTTGAAAGTGCTATCATACTCGTTTCCTAACGAGTTGACTTATAAAGCTCGTTGGGAAACGAGTGGATAGTCGCATCAAGCATTACATGCAAGACCTACTTAGAGCAATTATTATTGGTATCATTCAAGGATTGACTGAATTCCTGCCTGTTAGTAGCAGTGGACATATCGAAATCGGTCAAGCACTATTGAACTTAGATTATGCCGAATACGAAGATCAATTCTCCGTCGTACTACACGCCGCAACTGCTTTGAGTACCATTATCATTTTCAGGAAAGATATTGCTAGCATTTTCCAGGGCCTATTTTCGATGAAATTTAACGACTACATTAGTCTTAATTTTAATGAAGATTGGCTGTTTGCTTTTAAAATTGTGCTGTCCATGATCCCTGCGGCAGTAGTGGGCTTGGTATTCGAGGAACAATTGGAAGCACTTTTTAACGGAAGAATCCTGCTGGTTGGCTTCATGCTTTTAATCACAGGTGCATTGCTTTTTCTGGCTGATCGAGCTAAGAAAACAAACCGAAAAGTGAGTTTTCCCAATGCACTTATTATCGGTATCGCACAGGCGATTGCGATTTTACCAGGCATCTCTCGCTCGGGCGCAACGATTTCTACCTCTGTCCTATTGGGCATTGATAGAGAAAGAGCAGCGCGCTTTTCTTTTCTAATGGTCGTTCCTTTGATCCTTGGAAAAATGGCAAAGGACATTATTGACGGGAAAATGGACTATTCCAGTGATCTTGCTTTGCCATTTATTGCTGCCTTTTTTGCCGCTTTCTTCACAGGACTATTTGCTTGCCAATGGATGATCCGCTTGGTAAAAAATAGTAAGCTGACTTATTTTTCTATTTATTGTTTTGTAGTAGGAATTGTTGCCATTATTGCTTCGCTGATTTAGTCATCCGTATCAGGTGCCAATTTTAACTTCAAACCATCCATATCATCATTTAACATCAATTGACATCCCAAACGACTATTATCCTCCACAAAGAAAGCTAAATCCAACATGTCTTCTTCCGCATCCTGCATTTCTGGAAGATCGTGTTCACTTAGCACATAGCAATGACAACTCGCACACATCGCCATGCCACCACAAGTCCCTTTCACGGGTAGTTCATAAGCTTTGCAAAGCTCCATGATATTCATATTCATATCCGTAGGAGCATCTAATTCATGTGCTTGGTCTTCTCGATCTAAGACAGTTACTTTTATCATTCTTTAGAAAGAAAGTGTTTGGTGAGCGTCTGAAACTACAGCTATTCTAAGTTTCTAAAACTGTTCTCTATAATTCCTTGTAATAAATACAAAATCTTTCCTAATTCGCTTTTATAATAGACTGATAATCAATTCTGATCGCGCTTTCTCACTCTTTATAGGCAATTCTGCTGCCTCTCGCAATTGCTGTTGTAACATTTCACTTAATGGCAAAGATTCAACGGACGAATCATCGAAGAGATCAACTACTCAATTCTTGATTCCAAATTGTGTCTATAAATCCGATAAAGTGAAGTCTGAATAAGCCATTAGAATTGAACTACTAGTTTGTTGTGAGCTTAGAGCTCCTTGCATTCCGTATTTGAACACTGATTTCATCTATAACAACTCCTTATAAATCAAATAGTTCTCCTCATCAAAACAAACAAAGATGACTTCCTCTACTTTGTCGGATTCGTAGTTTTTGACAGCTTCGACTGCCGTTTGAGCAGCTTTCCATTTGGGAAAACGATAGATGCCTGTGCTGATGTTTGGAAAGGCAATACTTTTCATACCCCAAGCTTCGGCGAGCTTTAGACTATTGCAGTAGCAGTTGCGCAATAATTCTGTTTCGCCTGCTTGTCCACCTTGCCAAACTGGACCGACGGTATGTATTACTTTTTTGACGGGTAAATTGCCACCCGTTGTTGCGACGGCTTCTCCCGTAGCACAGCCGCCTTGCTGATTTCGGATTTGCTTGCATTCTTCTAAGATAGCTTTTCCACCTACCCTATGAATTGCGCCATCTACTCCACCACCACCTAAGAGCGAATTATTAGCTGCATTCACGATAGCATCTACCTGAAGTTGGGTAATATCGCCTTGTAGAAGTTTTATTTGCATGTTATTCAAATATCAAAACCCTCAAATTTCATGTTTAGTTATCTCTAAAATCCAATAGTACTCTAATTCTTTCCAACTGATTTGAAATGCCGCATCTTTTAATAATTCCCTTACACTCGATACAGTTGGATAGTTTTTAATGACTTCAAAGGTAGCTCCTGATTGTAATTTACGAATTTGATAGCTATTGCCCATATCATCCACACGACAGATTGGCGTACTATTTCCTTCAATATAGCGGTTATCAATAAAAACAGCTATTCCGTAAGGCTTTACTGCATTCAGACAAATGGAGAGAAAGTTCTCTAATTGTTCTAATGGAATATGTGACCAAATGAAGCCTCCAAATAGTGCATCATATTTTACTTTTAACTGAGATAGGTTTTGATAATCTGATTGACTTAGCGTTACATTTACTTGATTTTTAAGTCGCGTTTTAGCAATTTCAAGAACGGATTCATTGATGTCTATTGCAGATACAGAAAGTGCCGCTTTGGCTATAGACTTCGTCCAATATCCTGTTCCACAAGCTATCTCCAATGTATGCTTAGCTTCAAATTTGGTAGGCAAATACGTCTTCAACTTACATAAGTCCACTTGACGTTCTGGTTTTTCATAGACGAGATCATACTCTTTTGCCCTTTCTTGATAATAGCGAACCTGATCTTCTATTTTCATCTTCCATCTTAGACATTTTTGGTTGATGTACCCTCACTTTTTGTTGTCACCTGTCTTCTTTTCCTCCTTCATCTTCTTAGAAAAATAATCGGGATGCAATCCACATTCTTGCTTTGCACTCCCCTTCCAGCGTCCGCTGCGACCTTGCCCTTTTGAAGTGCATTGCTCACATCCCACTGAACCATAACCCTTTGCTTCCAGTGGATGTTTTGGTAGCTGATGAAAGCCCATTTGATACAGAAATTCTCCCTCTTCTATATCTATCAATGGATGAAATTTTATAATGTCTTCTTGTTGCTCAAATATTTTTAAATTAGAGCGAAATTGAGTTTGATAAGACATTAGACTAGACATCCAAACAGCATGCTTCATCTTAATGGGTTCCAATGGTAGCACCTTATTGACACTACAACACATTGTTTTATAGTGTTTCCACCATTCTTTTTCCCTCGTGATGCGGTTTTCGACTTCTTTAGGGCGTATTTCTTCTACTTCTAGATCAAATAATTCAGTCAGTTGTTCTTTGTAATCCAGCGTCTCTTGAAAATGATAGGTCGTATTGATGAAGTGGACTTTTTGGGAGCATTTTAATTTATGGAGCAGATGCAGAATAAAAACGGACTTTGTGCCGAAAGAAGAAGTGAGCAAGACTTGATTTTTGGGAAAGTATTCATAGAGTTGTTGAATGCGCTCTTCGTAGCTGAGGGGGGTGAAAATGGCATTCAAGTAATCAATGTCATGCTGAATAAGTGTCGTGGATGCCCGTTGAACCATCTTAATAATTTATTGACAAGTCATCGGCTATTTCAGTGGAAAAGTATTGTCCGTTTTACCACCAAAATGAGATTCGCGTAAAAATATAATTGGATAATTTTATCTTCCTACGAAATGTTCCGATGAGCCTTATTGATTTGTGGAAATGTTGAATTGAACAATTTACAATCCTACCAGCTCAAAGTCGTAGATTAGTTCCGCTTCAAAATGATGATGCAAACTTACAACATCACCCACAATAATAGTATCTGATCTACTAATTTCTTTCGTTTTTACTGCTTCTGCCATGGAATCAAATATGTCTTCGCGATGCGAAATGATGTAACTAGCCTTGCGCAAGAGGCAGATTTCCTTACTTTGTTTGGGTTCCCCGTAAGAGTAGATACACCGTAAAGAACAAATATTTTCAGGAAAAGATGAATACTCGAAATATAGACCTGCCAAATTGTAAATGTAAAATCTACTACGATCAAGTGACTTTATCATTCAATTTAGACTAAAACAATATTTGACAAAGAAATATGGTTTGCCTAATTTCGTTAAGCAAGCCAAACGGAGTTTTTAATTGCTTGCAGCCTAGATTTGCAAAATCTCAAAGATTTAGTAAATCTATAAAGGGTTTTCTTATGAAACAACAGTCCGTTCAAAATTTATAAGCATTTGATAATCAAAATTTTAAAAGGTAAATAATAAAAATACAAATCTTTGAATATCAACACTTTGTTTTCTTCTTAACCGCCTCACCGTGTCCGCCTTAGGCGTGAGGCTGGCAGCCACTCTAATTCAAAACACGGTAGCTCTGACAAGCTAATAGATTTCTCGTACCAAAACATACGAGTGCGTAACATCAGTTAGATAATTTTTATCTTGATTCGTGGCAAAAAACTTTTACAAGAAATCCCTGTAAATATTTTTATTCAAAAACAAAAAGGGCTTTGACCAAAATGAAGAAAAAAATAGCCATTTTACCAGGCGACGGTACAGGACCTATCGTAATCAAACAAATGGAAAAGGTACTGAATGCCATAGAAGAGAAATTCGATCATTCCTTCGAGTTGTTGGAAGGAGATATTGGAGCAAGTGCTATTGAAAAAGTAGGAAATCCCTTACCAGAAGAAAGCCTAGAACGCTGCTACGAAGCAGATGTGACTATTGTGGGTGCAGTGGGAGACCCAAAATACGATAATAACTTTAGCGTAAATGATACCCCGGATCAAGGTCTGTTGAGATTGCGCAAATCCTTAGGCTTATCTTACAATGTGCGTCCTGTGCGCACTTTCCCCAATTTACTCAATATCTCTCCACTCAAAAGAGCGTACGTAAAAGATGTAGATTTTGTGATTTATCGAGAGTTGTCCAGTGGTATCTATTTTGGACATAAAGGTAGAAAAGATGCCCACACTGCTTTTGATGAATGCGTTTACAGAGCATCCGAAATAGAAGCGGTTGCGCGTCCTGCCTTTGATGCTGCCCAAAAACGTGGAGATACTTTGACATTAGTGGATCGAGCAAATGTTTTGGAGACTTCTAGATTGTGGCGAGAAGTTGTTGCTAGCATTGCAAAAGAATATCCAGCCGTAGCGTACAACACTTTATTCATTGACCACGCACTAGCGGATATGGTGATGCGACCTCAAAGTTTTGGTGTCATTTTGACGAGCAATTTATTTGGTGATTTAATGTCCGATGCGGTGGGCGTCATCACAGGTTCGGTGCGTTTGATTCCGTCCATGTCCATTGGAGAAAAAACGGCTTTATTTGAACCCATTTATAGTGCTTATCCGAGAGGTGTGCGGACGGTAAATGCCAATCCAGTAGCAGGCGTTTTATCGGTTGCAATGATGATGGATTATTTTGATTTGAAAGCCGAAGCAAGAGCCCTAAGAAGTGCGGTAACTAAAATATTGAGCAAAGGCATCGGGACACCTGATCTGGGTTTGAGACATAGCGTAAGTGCTGCTGAAATAGGCGATCTGATGGCTAATTTTATTACAGAGGGCAATATCTCTAATATGGAGAAAGGAGGGACTATTATTTAGCGATAATTATATCATTAAATGCTGGCTTTTTTCAAGAAAAATTTGCAAGTTTACTTTAGTAAAATAATTGATCTAAAATACTTATCATCTTGACAAAGATACGCCACTTCCCTTTCAAATTATTAGCTATTGGGCTTCCTTTTTCGATAATTGCCTTCACCCTTTGGTTGAGTAAAACCGTTGATTGGGCAGCTTATCCTCAAATGAACTTGGCGATTACACTGGATTTACTGCTCACTGTCCCGCTGGTCTATTTTCTGCTGTCTTACAGAGCCAAACTTCCCAAGTTCACCGCCATTTCTTTTTTGGTGCTGGGACTAATTCTAGCAAATGTCTTTCTACCAGATGACCAACAACAATGGCTCGATTGGGCAGAACTCGCGCTCGTACCGATTGAGATCAGTGTACTCACCTTCCTCTTGCTTAAGGTCCGAAAGATTATTCTTCGATTTCGCGCCCAAAACAAACAGCAAAAAGACTTTCTGGAACTGCTGCATAAAGTGTGCAAAGATACTTTCGGCGACAACATTTACGCCAATTTGATCACTTACGAAATTTCCTTTTTCTACTACGGACTATTTCGCTGGAAAAGCCCAAATCTGAGTCAACTTCCTAGTTTTACCTATCACAAAAAAAGTGGTATTGGTAGCATGTATATTGCATTTCTACTGCTTTTTTTCGCAGAAGCCGCCACTGTGCATCTGTTGATTATGAAATACAGCGTTTTTTGGGCGAATATCGCTACTGGATTGACCAGTTATACCATTTTTCAGCTCTTGGCGCATCTCAAAGCAATTTACGCTAGACCGATCCAAATAGAAAATAATACCCTCATCATTCGTCACGGCTTGGCGGGCGATGCAAAGATTCCTATTCAGCAAATTAAATCCATAGAAGCCAGTAGGAAAACTCCTAAAAGTCGAGAAATGCTCAAGAAGTTGGCGGGAGATTTACAGCCCCACAACCTCGTGCTAGAACTACACGAAAGGGCTGCACTTACAGGCATTTACGGGATAAAAAAAGACTTCAAAACGCTTTGTTTTTATGTGGATGAAGAGAAGCAATTTATAGCAGAGATAAAAGCCATAATGTAACGTTAAACGGCTACTTTCGCTTTAATATGCGGATGCGGATCATAGTTCAACAGTTCAAAATCTTCGTATTCAAAAGCAAAAATGTCTTTTATAGCTGGATTGATGCGCATTGTTGGTAAGGGACGGGCTTCGCGTGTTAGTTGCAAGTGAGCTTGCTCAAAATGATTGTTGTATAGATGAACATCGCCGAACGTATGCACAAAATCACCTACTTCTAAGGAGCAAACTTGCGCCATCATCATCGTCAGCAAGGCATAGGAAGCAATATTGAAAGGGACGCCTAGAAAAACATCTGCCGAACGCTGATACAACTGACAGGACAGCTTTCCATTGGCGACATAGAACTGAAAGAGCGCGTGGCAAGGCGTCAAAGCCATTTTTCCTAAATCGCTGACATTCCAAGCATTAACGATAATTCTTCTGGAATTGGGATTGTTTTTGATCGTTTCCACTGCCCGCTCCATCTGATTGATCGTCGAGCCGTCGCCCGTTTCCCAGTTGACCCATTGTTTGCCATATACGGGTCCTAAATCGCCTTTTTCGTCCGCCCATTCATTCCAAATACGCACGCCATTTTCTTGTAAATAGCGCACGTTCGTGTCGCCTTTCAAAAACCACAAAAGTTCATAAATGATTGACTTCAAATGCAATCGCTTGGTGGTCACCATCGGAAAACCAGCCTGCAAATCGAAGCGCATTTGGTAGCCAAAAACACTGCGCGTGCCTGTTCCCGTTCGGTCGCCTTTGTCTGTGCCTTTTTCTAGTATATGTTGTAGAAGGTCGTGGTATTGTTGCATGTTGACTATGTTACTTTTGAGCTATGCAAAAGTAGAGTTTTTCTCAGTTTTTTTGATGTCAATAGAAACAGAGAAGGATAGATACGCTAAAAAATCATTATCCTCCTTGTATTATCAGACGAATTATAAAATTTTATATTTATTTTTTATGTGAGTACTTGGATGATTTTGAATTACGTTTAGCGCGCCCTCGCCTCGGCGCGCATAGAAGGTTTGGAGGGCAGGCAGAATGTAAAATATTGTTTTACAATATTTTATATTCTGTCTGCCCTCTAAGAGTATGTTTTAATTTTTGAAGCACGATTTTTACAAAAAATTAAATATCTGATAATCAATGAGTTAACTCTGTTTTGACGTGTTTTATGTATCTTTGATATAATTAAATTTGTGAAATCAAGCTATATACTAATTTCCATAATAACCTGATAGTGTCCTAATAAAAATCAAATGCTCTCAACAAATTTGATGATTACTAGA
>JBCCRX010000152.1:0-14196 GCA_039201015.1 Bacteroidota bacterium
CCATAAGGATAATAAGCAGATTTGCTAATAATTTCAGGGGTGTCGCTGCCATCATTGCGAAATACCACTCTAGTATTGCCTTGATTATCAATGATATTGTATTGATACTCAAAGCTGTTGTCTTCTTTAGAGATAACTCGTCCATCTGAGTGATAAATAGCTTCTAATTGCTCGTTTTGGTATTCAAATTCACCTAAATAGTCTTGTCTTAGTACTTCGCTACCTCCCTGTATGACCCTCTTTCGTAACTTTGTTCCATCGGCATTGTAGAGCCACTCTATAATTTTACCGTCACCAAAATCGACTTGATATGGTAAGTCCAGATAATTATATCTAATGGTAATATTCTTATCAGGATCAGCTATTCTATTTCCATTCACGTCATAATTATAATCAACAAGGTCTGTTTTATCTTCAAAGCCATAGGCTTTTTTATCATTGCAAGGCTCTATTCTAGCAAGAAAAGATTGTCCGCTATTAGGCTTATAAGAAAATCCCGTTTCTAACTTAATTTCTTCGCCTGCTTTGTAATTGACGGTATTATCGCCATTGACTGTACTTGAAGCATTCAGTCGAAAATTTGCGTGATAAGTACCATCGTTATTAACCATATCATCTACTTCTATCTCTTCTACGCAGCATGCTTTCTGTATTCCTGTACCAGCGTCACTTTCATCTGTCACTTGTTTAATCTGATTACTAGCTTGCAAATATTCATAATCCAAACTATCAATTAGCTGAATAGCATCATCTATTCTTCCACTACGTGTCAGTTGAGTAATGTTTCCCCTCAAATCGTAGGCGTAGGTCGTCCCAAAATCATTTGTAACCTCCTTTCCATTACCGTCCTCTCTTGCATAAGTTGATTGTGTAATGCGATCTAAGAAGTCGTATTGAAAACCATATAAATTTAACTTACCTTCTCCTAAAGTCTGCCAAGTTATTTTTGCAATATTCCCTGTCTTTTGACTCGGTGCGTTTATATCGTTATCTGCGAGATTATAATTAATCCTCATATAAAATAAGTCATCAGAAACAGTATTTTCAGAGGCGATCGCAGGCAAGACATCATTGATTCGAGTGAGCCATCTTCTACCATTGTAAGAATAGTTCACCTCTTGTAAAAAATTATCTAAGCCGATTCCTCCTAAATGCCTTATTCTGACCAAATCCCTGTTGGTGTACTCTAAACGACTACAATGTTCTTCCACATTGCCGATCACCTGATGAAAAGCATCCACTTTTCTATTTTTATGATCGAAGGTCATACGCTCCGTTACTTCAGTTAATGCTGGTGAATAGGCTAATTGCCTTCTTTGTTGATGTACTTAAGTTATCAGCAAAATCGTACTGGAAGAAAGTCTGTTCAGCTATACTTGACGCTAGATTTAAGTGATTATTTCCGATTCTATTAGTTGTTCTACCAAAACTATCATAACTAAATGTACTTTCAATAAAGCTACTGCTAGGCAAATAGCCATTCAAAATACTCGTCCTTGTTTTCCGTACTCGTCCGTAGTAAATCGGTTCTGTGGCGGCATCTACTCCAAAACCACCGTCATAGAAAGTTTCGGTTAGTAAACCATTATTGATGATCGGTATATTTGGATTAGGACTGGAAGCATCTAGGTAAAACCCCGTTTGGGTTGTTCTGCCGTAATCATCTAGCAAACTCACCAGCCAGCGGCTGCTATCACGCATCACGCCGTCTTGCATGGCGGTGAGTAGCTCCCGATCATCGTACTGCATATAGATCGTATCCTTATCAGGAATTTTCTGCATAATCAGTTGGTCGTCGTCATTATAAAGATAGCTAAAGACCAAGTTGCCGTCCGCTAATGTTGCATCAGGCGGTACGACTTTGGTTGGTCTATCCTTCACATCATACAGCCGATACGTCTCTATAAAATTTGGACTACCGATACTATCACGTCGGGTCATCACGACCCTAGCTCGTTTGTCGGTGAAAGTAATAGTGCGTTTACCGTCAGGGTCTCTGGCAATTTGTTTGGTTAGTTCATCGGCAGCATAAAAACCACCCGTTTCTAAGTTTTGTACCTCATTTGCGGCATTGCTTTCATAATCCATTAGGCTTTCAAACCACTCAGTCGGTGTCGTGCCGCGCATCCGATTGAGCGGCGAATTGAAATAGCGGGTTTCGGTATAGCGTTGCTGTGCAAAAAGCGGTATCGGATCAACAAACGCGCCCGTATTCTGGCTGATTTCGTAGGGTTCATATACCCGACTGATTCTACCTTGATTGTCGTATTCTTGAGCAATCAAAACATCTAAACTATCGGGCGAATGTTGTCGCTCAATGGTCTGTATCAATCGCCCAATACCGTCCACATAAGCAAAAGTTTCCCTAAAATTGAACTGACTATTGCCCGTTGGTTCGGGCGCATAATCTATCCTAGTTCTAGTATAAGCCCGATCGCACGCCATTTGCGGATAAACGTATTCAGCCGTGGTGACGACATTAAAATCATCGGTATTGGCTGGATTTGGATTCGCGCTTTTCGGTCGTGCCAATATCGTATCCACCCGCATCAATTGATCGTAATTGAAGAAAACGGGCTGTCCGTCTATATCGGTTCGGCTGGCGGTCATTCTGGTATTGGGATGCAGCGTCCGAGTTCTTTTATGATCGCCATAAGTATAAGCCACCATAATCCCGTTTTCGTAGTCCAAACTGTCCTTCAAATCCCAATCGGCGGTCTGTGCAATTTCAGGATAGCTGGATTTGCCCAAGATGCCGTCCGCAAAGCGTTTTTCTACGGTCGCTTCTAGTTCAAAATAGCCTCCTAACGGATTGCCATCTTCATCAAAGGTGCGTTTGTAGCTGAATAGGCGATGCGGATAAGGATCGTCATTGCCGCTTTGGGTCGCCGTCGGATTACCATTGCTGTCAAAATAGGAATATTGGGTATCGCTGCCTCCAATGATATAATTGTTGCCGTCTTTGGTCACTTCTACGGTCGTCCTCAGTGGCGCAGCGATGATGTTGCTATCCACCATTTCTTGATAAATCGGTGTTGCCGCAAAATCGAAGGGATAAAAATAGGTCGTTTTGTATTCGCTGCCTTCCGAATTGGTCATGCGCTCTATGGTCGGCGCAAGGTGATCGAGATTATCGTCATAATCGTAAGTTCTAGTCGTCGTTACGCCGTCTATGGTTTCCGCTACTGTTCCAACTAAATACTGCCCCGTTCGCATGCTGTAACATTTGAACACATCCAAAGGCGCACAGCCCGTCACACCCGACGGAAAGTTGGGCAGCGGAACTTCTTGAATTTTAAACATCACATCATCGTAGAAGGTATAGCCCGCCGAACCAATGTCTTGCGTATTGGTGGTTTGAGCTACTTGTGCGCCATTTTCTCTTAGATGTTCTACTGCTTGCAGTTGCGTATTGCGCACCGTGGCGAAGTCTGGCACAAAGGGATAAGGTACATTTGGATCGCCATTGGTCGGACTGCTTTCTATGAAGTGATTATAAATGGACTGCCCATTGCCATTGCGCTTTTCGACAACCCTTCCGTAGCCAATAGGATAGCCGTCAAAATCGGATAGGGGCGTGATGCTGGTCGAAGAAAACAAAGCCACATAGATCGCATCAGGTCCGATGACACCTAATGAAAAGCCGTATTTGGGTGGTTTGTATAGGACACCACTAGAGCGCATCGGGTCTATGGAACTGCTGTATTCGTAGGTTTTGATGATGTCTCTGGCGGTATCTATGCCATCGTGGACGGTAATTTGTTGGATGCGCAAACCACCCACGGGTTCATTACCGACGGTCGTTGTAATCGTTGTGTTTTGCCATAGATTAAATTCTCCTTTCGCACCGTCCACTTCCAGTTCAATGCGATAAAATGTACCTGCCACCAAAGGAAAAATATCCCAATCGTATTCCTGATAGGCGTCGTCTCCTGCATTCACATTGTAGCCCACCGAGCCAATTTGCGTACCACTTCCGTCTTCAAAAATGGTCAATATGATTTCTGTGGTCATGCTGTTGCAAGTCATTGCGCCCGATGCACTGACATCGGTTACCGCGAGCGAAAATCTGCCTTCGTCGATTTCTGCTTGACTGAAACTATCCACCGCCATTGCATCTTGATTGCTACAACAACTGGTATCGGGAATGGTACAATTACTCAAGCCAGAAATGATTCCTATTCGACTAGTCGATTGTGTGCTTTGATCGTTATAGTATTGATGTCCTTCGTAATCAAAATGCGTAAAGCCGCCTTCTGGATAATTGATTTGTTCCAGTATAGCGGCATCAGAAAAGCTATCATCGGGTGATCTATTGGAATTGCCCCTACTAAAAGAAGAACCATTTGAGAGGATAATTTCGGTATCGGGAATATTCAAATCATTGGCATCATTGAACAATGCGCCATTATAAAAGCCCCAATGGTCAATGGCATTGGATAGCCGATTGGGTAGCCTTCGGCTGTTGTATTCAAAACGATAGGGTGTCACCGCCACCGAAGCATCGCAAGCAATTTCCTCCAAGCTGTCCAGTCGCAAGCGATAATCTTCGCTTTCGCTTGGGTTGCTGGTTTCAAAATAGCTTTGATACAAAATGAAATCTTTGCAATACGCGCCTGTACTAATTCGTATGGTATCTAATTGTTTGGGCAGTTCGGTATTACCTGGCTGATAAGGGTCTAAATCTTGTCGCTCGCTTTCCGCAATGAAATCTATGGAGCAAGTGCTGCTACTGATGTTGGTCAATCGTTGTCCGTCCACCCGATTGATATGAAAGCTGGAAGTGCCATTAAAGCCCAAACATCTAAATTCTATACCTGCTGCATTGCCATTTTGGTTGGCGCATTCGGCGATGACTTGTTGGCAAGTAGCGGGGCTGCGATAGCTGTAGGCTTCATCCACATAGCTCAAATTGATTTCGTATTCGCTGTCGTAGGAACGCAAATTGATTAGATACCAAGTGGAAAGTTCTCGATTGCCATTGATTTGTATTTCATCGACCACTAGATCAGCAGTGGGTGTGTTGTCGTAGCCCCCAAAATAATATTGTGTGCCATTGGGTGTGGTGAATTTCCAACCCCTGATGCCGTCGAATATTTGGCTGGGTACATCGCCCGTTATCGGTTCGATGACTATATCTTGATTGGGTACTAGGACAGGGACACCGTTAGGATCAAAGAAAAACTTGCCGCTATATCCCGCAAAGTTGAAATGAAAAATATCGGGTTCGGCATCTAGCGCACCGTCTTTCGCTCCTTGCAGGGTCATTCTAACACTATCGGGATTAGCGTTAACCTGGCAAGGATCGTAGGGCGCACCGCCCCAAAAATAGCCTTCGCTGCTTTTGTCATCGGGGATGCCTTGGGTGGTTCTACTAACCACGCCACCCGCCATTAGCGACCAACCCAAACCTGTCCAACTAGCCGTTTCGGCTACTTTTACCCCCGATGAATGATAGCGCATGCTTAGGGGTAAACTGATTGTTCCTTCTTCTACTTGATAAATCGGAATGGAGATATTTGGAACACCCGTAAAAAAGGAAACAGGAATGTCGGAATATCTTGCAATGGAAGCGATCGTGGGCGGAGCTAATTGGTTGTCACCGACAAGGGTATTGATTGGTTGGGAAAGGCTGAATAACGGTAATAAGACAAGAAGTATTAGGAAATGGTATAGCTTATTTTTCATGGATTAGGTGTTGAACAGTTTAAGGAAGAAGAACGAAACGTTGGCTGATGATTGTTTGCTCAAGGGCAATTTGGACAGTGAAGACGCCATTGCCGTAGTCGCTACAATTGACGCGATGATCGCTATTTGTACGGATTGGCTGCTCCAAAATGACTTTGCCCGTAGCATCCAGAATGCGGAGCTGGGCAAGCAAATTTTGCTCGCTTTGTATCAGGAGGTTCAGTTCATCGCTTGCTGGATTGGGATAGAGTTGAAGAACGGTCGGATTTTCTACTTCAAAAATTTCAGCACCTCTCTGCTCCGTATTTTCAGTAAGAATAAAATTGCTACAAGCACTACCGCCTTTCCCCAATTGACCTCTCAATTGATTGAGCGACAAAACCGTTTGCATGCGTTTGACTTGTCCATATGTAAACAAAAATTGGCAAGCATCATCGGTATTGTCCATGAAGTTCATATACATCTCTGCTTGTTCACCGCCATTGCATAAGCTGATGTGCCGATAGTCGGGGCAGCCGTAGTTGGGAGCATTGTGAACGGGCGTGTCCCAAATCAAATCATCTTTACAGCCACCTTCACCCCAAAGATCAAATAAACCTAGGTAGTTGCCGATCAGGTGTGTGAGTGTTTTGCCTTCATTGTAAGGAAATTGTGCTGTTCCAGTTGTGCCGAAAAAGCGATAATCTATGACGATGCCGTCGGTTACAACATTGCCTCTAGGAAACTGTGCATAGCCACTAATGCCTGCTGCCAGATCAGCAATCCATACGTTTAGATAGTGTTGGGGAGCGATATTAGGGCTGACTGTTTTTATCGCATCATCAGTAAGCCAATCGCTTGTGGTGGATGTAGTGTAGATAATACTCTCTTGAAAATCGCCATTTTGACTACTTTCTGCTAGACAAAAGCGAATGTAGGTATCTTCTGGAAAGCGTTCCTCAAAACCTTCTTGCTGCATAACTTCGACCTCTTCGCCTCTTACAATTAATGAAAAATCTCGATTCAGGGCATCTATTTGAGATTGAATTTGTGCGCGACTGATGCGCTCTTGTTCGTTGCTATGCACCACATGAAAGACAATGGGAATTACTTTTGGGGTATCGAATGAAACGCCACGATAGCGACTAATGGCAGCTTCGGCAGTACGAATTTGGGCTTTGAGTTCAGGATGATTGAGTAGTAATTGTTGGTGAACGGACTGGGTGTGGTAGCTTCGGTAGGGTCTTTGCGCAAAGAGTGTTAGACTGCACCCGATGAATAGGATATTGAGTAGGATATTTTTCATCTAGTTAAGTGTTTTTTGCTTTATCTGAAGTGATAATTTCAACTGCTTTTCATATCTTCAATCGCTAAAGTAATGTTTTGAATCATATTATCTTAATATTTTAACGATAATTTTCTTTTCATTGAGTGGAATAATTACACTGTAACAAAAGTTTATTTGCATTTTAAATAGGGGAGTTTGGGGGAGAAAAAGGGTTTTAGAAAAACCCTTTTTCTCTCTCATCCCTTGTTCGCCACCGTCTTCGACGGCGGCAGATAGGTTTTTTGAAGCTCGAAATTCTAAGGAATTGCTCGCTTCTCAAAATTAAAACAAACTTAGTTTACAGTGTAATAAGTAGTCAAAAGATAATTTATATAGCATTTCAATGATTAGGAACGACGCACAAATAACCTCAGATTCTTGACTTCATCTTTACGCCTTAGGCGAACAGGTTTTGCGCTACTTTTCGTTAGAAAAAGTCTTATGTCCGCCTAAGGCGGATTACGATTTTTCTGCCTCCATTAGCACAAAAATATCTTGTCAAGAACCTCAGTTTATTCATCCCTCGTTCCTTAGGGGCTTCCCCTATCGGGTCGAACCGTCCAGAACCCGCTCACTCCGCTCGATCCTGCGAATTCCAATTTTTTAGAATTGGCTTCTTCCCAGCTAAAAGTTATAGAATTTCGCGGTTTAATATTTAGGGCTGTACGAAGTCTCGTTTTTTGTTAACATTTTACTCGAAAATAGCCTAAGCCAATGTCAGAAAATCGTTCAACAAGTATGCTCCGTAAATCGCTTCGGATGGAAACACCTTTTTTAGGCATATTTGTTAAGCGATTTCAGGAGCGTTCTTGGGACTTATTTTGAGCAGGGCTTAGGACTTCGTACACGCCTATTTAACATTTACCTCTCATCCCTCCATGTTTTTCCCTTCTATCAACTAAAATAGATCATCACAAAAATAACGATAGCAATAATAAAGATAGAAGCAATGATATCTATCCAAGAGTAACTTTCCTTATTTGCTGCTTTCTGTGCTTCCGATAGCGTAGAAAAAGTCAAGCCGCTCAACTGAACAGAACTTGGTTTTGCTGTGAAGATAGAGACCAAAATAGCGACCGCTACACAATACAAAAAGAAGAAAGACGAGAACTTTAAGAAATTCAAGTCCGCGATAGCAAACCAAAGAGAATCGGTGGCGAGATCATCTTTCATCACTTCCAAAGTCAGTCGGATAGCGGCAATAAAAAGTCCAGAAAAAAGGGTGGCCAAAGCGCCTTTATTGTTGATGCGGCTAGAAAAAATACCGAGCAGAAAGACAGCCGTAATCGGTGGTGCAATGTAAGCTTGCACATTTTGTAGATAGCCGTACAGAGCACCTCCTGCTAATTGCTCAATAACAGGCACCCAAGCAATTCCTAACAAAACGACAACGCCGGTTGCAACTCTTCCGACATTGACCAATTGCTGCTCGTTTGCAGTAGGGCGTACTTTTTTATAAATATCTACAGTAAATAGCGTGGAGCAACTATTAAAGACCGAAGCTAGAGAAGACATCAAAGCGGCCATTAAACCCGCTGCGACTAAGCCCCTCAAACCAGCAGGCAAAATCTGCATCATCAAGCTAGGAAAAGCTTGGTCGGGAGTCTCCCATTGCAATTCACCACGCATTTTCAAGACCAAAGCAATTACACCAGGAATAAGAAATAAAAAAACAGGCATCAGTTTCAGGAATGCCCCAAAAATGCTGCCTCTTCGACCTTCTTTGATGTTTTTTGCAGTCAGAACGCGCTGTACAATCACTTGATCGGTACACCAGTACCAAATACCAACAATTGAAGAAGAAAGCACCAACCAATGCCACGGATATTCAGGATCATCCATAGATCGCCACATGTTCATATACTCTGGCCCGACCGTATCTACGACTGAGCTCCAACCACCAGCGGCTTGCAAGCCCAATACCGTGAGCGTGGCTGCTCCGATGACTAAAATAATCGCTTGTAAGGTTTCTGTATAAACAACTGCGCGCATGCCACCCAAAACCGTGTAAATCCCCGTGAGGACCACCGTGGCAAAAGCACCTTCCATAAAGGAAATATCCAACAAAGTAGAAATAACAATGCCGCCAGCGTAAAGCGTCACGGATACCTTGGTAAGTACATAAGCCGCTAAGCTAAATAAAGATAAAAACCATCTTGCTCTTGGTCCGAATCGCTTCTCTAAAAATTCGGGCATTGTGAAAACACCCGAGCGAACGTAAAAAGGAAGAAACAGCCAACCCAAGAGGACAACTACCCAAGCGTGTAATTCGTAAATCAACAAAGGAAATTTGTCGCCTGCACCCGCGCCTGCCAAACCTACGACGTGTTCTGAGCCAATATTGGAAGCAAAAATAGACGCTCCTACTACGAACCAGCCCATGTTTCTACCTGCTAAAAAATAGTCTTCCGAAGTCTTTTGTTTCTGCAAAATCACCCAAGCAGCAACGCCCAGTAGCAGTAGAAAGTAGCCCGCAATGACGACCCAGTCAAGAGTAGTTAAAGTGTTTTCCATTGATGTTCGTTTTGTTTTTTCACCTTCATTTGCCGTTGCCCGCAAATATTATCGCTAAGTAAATCAATTTTTGCAGATTCTTCTATTTCAGTCCTAAATCAGTTATTAATATTAACTAAATGTAAATTAAAAGCAATTTAAATGAATATTTTGGCGTTTAATGTTAATTGAATGTAAACAAATATTTAACTTAGTGTTTGCTATAACTCTTGTAAAGTCAGTTCAAATAACATTCAAAACAAGGGCTTTTTTATAAGCCAATTTTCATACTTTATCTAAGAAGCTGTTTGAATTTAATACTTCGATTTTGTTATGCTCTTTTTTTCACCACTTATCCTTAGCAAAATACTCATCAGCCAGAGGCAGACAAGTTTTAGCGATGGCTAAACCCGTTTTTGCTGCCTCAATTGGTAAAAAAATGACCAGCAACAATTCTCAAAAAATAAATCAAAACAGCTTTTTAGCCGTCAAAAATTTAATTACATAAAATTTTTGACGGAAAATTCTTTCGGAGGGACACTAGATTTTTTCGTGGAGAAAATCCAGTCTTATAACAAAGTCCTTCAAAACTTAATCCCTTCAAAACAGGAGTGCTTATGAAATACGTGATGCTTAGCTTGATTGCATATTTACCGCTTTTAGCAAATACAAGACCTTATTGCATTGGAGAGTTTGAGTTATTGAATAAGATGATGGTCGTTGAAGCAAAAGTGGAAGCAGTGGAAGGCTATTTTATTATAGATACGGGTGCGCCGAATTTAATTTTGAATCAGACGTACTTTGAGGGGGAGAAAAGTGATTGGGTAGCGCGTGGTGTGGGTAGCACAGCAAAGGCACAAAAGCGGTTGGTGAAGTCCTTTGAATGGGGTTGTGTAACAAAGAAAAATTTTACCGTTTTTGTAGTCAATTTAGAATATCTGGAACGAGCAATTGGGAAGCCATTCTTAGGATTGATTGGTTATGAGCTATTGAAGCAAAAAGAATTGTTGTTTGACTATGAAAATCAACGTATTGAACAACACAAACTCAAAAAATCTGACCTGCACCTAATGGATGATCCCAACCAATCTATTTCATTTCGTTTGGCCGCGCACGTCCCAATATTAGAAATTGAGTTGGATGAACAAGCAATGAATTTTATACTTGACACCGCATCGGAAGACAATCTATTGCAGAAAACAGAAAAGGCTACTCAGTATCCTGTAAAGAACATGAAGCTGCTAGTAGGCACCGATCAAAGACCTTCTTTGGCGCGCGTGGTGGTCATTCCAAACACGGCTTTAACGGACATGGCTTTAGAAGATCAAGAATATTTACTCACTACCCTCTCCAACACCAGTGCAGAAGGTATTTTGGGTTTTCCTGTTTTGAATGAACTGAGTAAATTTTCTATCAATTACAGAAAGCGGAAGATTTATATTTGGGATTGATGAAATAAGTGTTGGCCCATCTATCCCTCTAAACAGATGCAACAAAACTCAGTAGTTTTTCTTCTTTAAAATGATCTGCCATCAATTGAATTCCGACGGGTAAACCACTAGAATGTAGCTTTAATGGAAAAGCAATCGCTGGTATGCCTGCCATATTTGCGTGAACAGTAAAAATATCTGAAAGATAGACCTCTACGGGATCGTCTTTGAGTTCGCCGATGTTCCAAGCAGGGCTAGGACTACAGGGCATTAAAATGAAATCATAATCTTTAAAAATCTCTTTTGTCCTTTGCCAAACCAACTGACGTACTTGCTGTGCTTTGGTGTAGTAAGCATCATAATAGCCTGCACTTAGCACAAAAGTACCCAACATAATACGCCTTTTCACTTCTATACCAAAGCCTTCTGTTCGCGTTCTGGTGTAAGTTTCTTTTAGATTTTGGGCATTGGGGCTTCGATAGCCATAGCGCACGCCGTCGTAGCGTGAAAGATTGGAGGAAGCCTCTGCAGTTGTCAATACGTAATAGGCAGGAATAATGTAATCCAGATAATCAAATTCAATCGCATTTACGCTATGTCCTGCTGCTTTCATTTTTTCGATCCAAGCAAAGCTCTGCGCCTTGATTTCAGAATCTAGTTTCTCGTGGTGCAAAGCAGATTGGAAATAGGCGATTTTTGCTTTTCCTTCAAACGACAGTCGCCGAGAATATGCAGGTACAGGGCGTTGACTGACCGTGCTGTCAAAGCTGTCTTTTCCAGCCATTACTTCCAAAAGAAGTGCTGTATCTTTCACATTTTGGCTCAGTATCCCAATCTGGTCAAAAGAAGATCCATAAGCCAACAAGCCATGACGAGAAATACGCCCATAAGTAGGCTTCATACCAATGATACCACAAAAAGCAGCGGGTTGGCGTACCGACCCCCCTGTATCAGAACCCAAGGCCGCCAAACAAGTATTCATCTGTACGGCAACGGCAGAGGCGCCCGAAGAGCCACCTGGTACTTTTGTATGATCTATTCCATTTTTGGTCGCGCCATAATAGGAATTTTCATTGCTAGAACCCATTGCAAATTCATCGCAATTGACGCGCCCAATGATGATTGCATCTTCGGCGATTAAACGTTGAATAGCGGTCGCAGAATAAGGAGCGGTAAAACCTTGCAGTATCTTGGAAGCCGCACTGACCTGATGATTTTCGTAGCACAACACATCTTTTATCGCGATGACCATCCCATACAATTTACCTCTTTTTTCTAAGGCTTTCTCCGCTAAAACTTTGGCTCGCTCTAGTGCTTCTTCTCCGAAAACTTCGATGTAAATATTTAAGCCTTTTGTTGCTTCAATGCGATCTAGATAGGAGTGCACCAATACGGGAAGTTCCAGTTCCTTGTTCTTTAGATTTAATTGTATTTGTGCTAGGCTATTGTATGTCATGGACATTTTTTGTTCTATCTGTTTTTGCAAGTACAAATTTACACAAGTAATTGAGAGGAGTAAGCAAAAAAAGCGGAAGTATTATTATATTTACGAAGCAAATTCGTCAAGAAATGAAAAAGTCATTACTGTATCTATTCACTTTTGTGCTCCCCAGCTTAATGTTGGCACAACTAGATATTTTGCCCACTCAATACAACGCGACGCCTGCTCATAAATGGGAAGTAGGCGTACACGCAGGGCATTTTTTCAGTGCAGGTGATATTTCTTTCGATCCTGGTTTCGGAGCTGGTATTCATTTACGTAGAGCTTTGGACTATGTGTTTTCTTTTCGCCTGGAAGGACAATATGGTAAATTGCGAGGAGCTAGATTCAATGGCAACGATCAGTTCAATACGACTTGGAATTCCTTGAGTGCGCACGGCATTGTGAGTTTAAACAATTTAAAGTGGGACGAACCTAATCGACGTACCAACATATACGTTTACCTGGGTGGTGGATTGAATCAATTTGATACAGAATTTACGCCTGTGAGAGGTGGAATCTCAGACGAAATCAATAACGCTCGCTCGTCTGCACTCGATGTAGGTTTAGGCTTTTCAATTCGCTTAAATACACAAATTAATGTAGGTATAGACCATAAATTCACAACCCTCTTTAGTCGATATGCGGATCAAATAGACGGTTTCGGCAATCAAAAATTTCGGGATATGACCAATTACACCAGCATTCGCCTGAATTACAATATTGGCAAAAAAGACAAAGCAGAACCGCTTTATTGGGTCAATCCGCTTGGCACTATCATCAGCGATCTACGGACGGTGAAAAAGCGTCAAGAAGTAGGTCCAGAAGATAATGATGAAGATGGTGTTCCCGATTATTTAGATTTAGAACCCAAAACACCAATTGGCGCAATCGTTGATACGCGAGGCGTCACATTAGACAGCGACCAAGATGGTATTCCCGATCATTTAGATGAAGAGCGCTATTCACCTGCCAATTATGAATACGATGAGAAAGGAGTTGCTATTCGTCCAAAATACGTGACAGAAGAGGAATTGGATAAGCGATTTTTGGAGCAACGCAAAATGATGCAATCCTTTTTTCCCAATATTCACTTTCGTACCAATCAATTTGAACTCAGAGAAAGCGAGCTAAAAAAGCTAGACTACGTCGCAAATGTCTTAAAACTTGATCCAGATATTCGTTTGATGGTTACTGGCTACACCGATCAGCAGGGCAGCGAACAACAAAATAATGAACTTTCTTATCAGCGCGCAAATGCCGTTATTCAGCATTTCCTCAATGCGCACAATATAGCGCGTGATCGTTTGGTACTGAACTGGAAAGGCGAGAAAGACGGCATTGTGATGGACGAGGAAGAAAGTTACATGAATCGTCGAGTAGAATTTGAATTGGCAACGCCTCAAGCAAAGGATATGGAGCCGCCCAACAAAAAAGAGAAGAAGAAAAAGGGATTTTAGTGTATTAAGAACGAAAGACTCCTATAGTTGAAAAATGTAAGCTTATTGCGCCGCTATCGTTTAAGCCTACAGGTACTACAATGGTATCGCTTTTCTGTTTCCGCATATTTATTGAAATAAATTTTACTATTGTTTGATTCCCAATAGACTAATTGAATACCGTGTAAACTAAGTTTTTGTTAATAGACTTGCACGGCTTTAAGGATCAACAAGTTATGCAAAAAAGTGTTTAAGCCATATGGATTATAGAACAATAAGGAGCGAACGCCAATTTAAGTCATCTACTGGATATAGCAAATCGGATTTTTCTGAATTAAGAAAGGATTATGAATCCTACTA
>JBCCRX010000153.1:0-14104 GCA_039201015.1 Bacteroidota bacterium
TAAGTACTTAGACAAAATTAATCTAGCTATTAAACTCGGCAGCATCGCGCTTGCAGCGCTCGCTGCCTCATGGTGGTCTTGGAGGGCAGACAAAATATAAGATGTTGTTTTACGATATCTTGTATTTCGTCTGCCCTCCAAACCTCCTCTGCGCGCCGAGCCGAACTGTGTCTGCCTTACCGTGTCCGCCTTAGGCGTGAGGCGATGGCGCGCTAAACGTGACTTAAAATTGTCCGCCTACTTATTCGTTTGCACAGATTTATCCCGTTTACAGTATATTTAGATGGTGGCAATGACAATAGTTTCCGCATAGAAAACATAAGTAAGCAATTCAGACTAGTTGTACCAGCTATTTAGTGATCTAAAAATCTTCTTGAACTTCTTTGGGAGCATTTGAGAAATGCTTACGACTACTTGCGTAATGGGATGCTGAAATTGGATGCTTGAGGCGTGTAGATACAAGCCATTGCCGCTTGATGTAAGACTTTCTTTTCCATATTGAACATCTCCCAGTATCGGATGCCCGATTTCTGATAAATGAATCCGAATCTGGTGTCGTCGCCCCGTCAGTATCTGAACTTCCAGCAGATTCAAATAGCCGTATTTACTGGATGCTACTCGCTCTAGCACTTCGTATTGCGTACTTGCCCATTTCCCTTGAATGGGGCTTTTCAAATAACCTTTTTGCGGTATTTCACCAATACAAATTGCGTGATAAACTTTTTGAATTTGATGCGCTTCAAATTGCTTTTTCAAGGAGGCCAAAGTACCTTGGGTTTTGGCAACCAACAACACGCCAGAAGTGGGAAAATCTAAGCGATGCGCGGGTTTTGGGAAAGCCAAACGATCTATTTTTGTGCTCTTTTCAAGCGAATTTGGTAGCGCATTTTCTAGTGTTCTGAATTGATTGCCACTGACGACAATACCCGAAGGTTTATTCACTACTGCCAAATCTTCGTCTTCGTATAAAATGCCTAAATCGAGTTGTAAAGTCGATTTTTTCTTTGCTTCTTCGTATAAATCAATGGTTTCGCCACCATACAAATATTTAGCGGTAGAAGCCACTTCTCCGTCCACAAATACCAATTGTTTCTTAATCGCTTTTTTCATTCCCTTACGCGACGGAATACTTTGAAACACGCCCCCTAAATAATCGGACAAGCGTATGGCTTCTGTTCTAGGCGGAACGAGATGCGATTCTCTTTTGATTTTGTTTTCCAATATTTAGGTATTAAGTTGTTAGTAGACTGTAAACATGGGTTTGTTTTAATTTCGAGCTTCAAAAAATCTATCTGCTGCTGTCTTCGATGGCGGCGAACAAGAGGAGAGGGAGAAAAAAGAGTTTTCCTAAAACCCTTTTTTCTCCCTCAAACTCAGGCGCGATAAACAGAAAAGAAAATGCACTTTTTTATCCCAAACGCAGTATAAAGTATTATGCAGTAGATATTGAGTATTGCAGCTTCAAGAAGAGTGTTTTCTTGATTAATTGCCTCAACACCTTCCACTTATTGCCCACTATGGGCGTCTCTCAAAACGCCGCTTTGGGATAGGATAGATTTATCAAATTAAGTGTGGTGATTTGCTAAATTTTTAGAATTTAGTAAATCTAAGTTGCGAGATTTTGAGAACTTATGTGCCTTAGGAACGACGCACAAATAACCTCAGATTCTTGACTTCATCTTTACGCCTTAGGCGAACAGGTTTTGCGCTACTTTTCGTTAGAAAAAGTCTTGTGTCCGCCTAAGGCGGATTGCGATTTTTCTGCCTCCATTAGCACAAAAATACCTCGTCAAGAACCTCAGTTTATTCATCCCTCGTTCCTTAGGCTGATGCACTCCCTACTTACTTATCCTCCGCTACTTATAGAAAAAACGCTTACATTTGACAAAACGATACAATATGAATACCAACTTTTATTTTTCTAGCCATGTGAAAATTACTTCACTGATTTTTTTACTCAATTGTCTTTTGGTTTCTTTTACGCTTTCCGCGCAAGACGCCTCCAAGCCCAATATCATCATTATTTATGCCGATGACTTGGGGTATGGAGATTTATCTTGTTTCGGGGCAGAAGATATTACCACACCCAATATTGATCGCTTGGCAAAAGAAGGCATCAAATTCACAGATTTTTATTCTGCTTCACCCGTTTGCAGTCCTTCGCGTGCCGCTTTGATGACGGGTCGCATTCCTCAACGTATGGGCATACACGCCGTTTTTTTTCCTGAAAGTTTTACGGGCATGCCGACCGAAGAAATGACCATTGCGGACGTCCTAAAAACAAAAGGTTACGCGACAGCGCACGTTGGCAAATGGCATTTGGGACACCACTATCAGTTTTTACCTTTGCAAAGAGGTTTCGACGAGTACTACGGCATTCCATACAGCAATGATATGGAGAGCGTTGTCTATATGAAGGATAATGAAGTAGATAGCTTCTACATCGACCAACACTATACCACTCGAACTTACACTCAAAAGTCGCTAGATTTTATTGATCGAAACCAAAAACAGCCTTTTTTTTTATACCTCGCTCATTCTATGCCACATGTACCGATCTACGTTTCTCCTGATTTTGAAGGTAGTTCTAAAAAAGGACTATACGGCGATGTGATACAAGAAATAGATTGGAGTGTAGGAGAGATTTTAAAGAAGCTAGAAGCAAAAAATCTACTCGAAAATACTTTGATTGTTTTTTCTAGTGATAATGGACCGTGGCTGGTCATGGAAGATCATGGCGGTTCAGCGGGGCATTTGAGAGAAGGCAAACAATTTACCTTCGATGGTGGTATGCGCGTCCCAACGCTAGCAATGTGGAAAGCAAAAATTCCAGCGGGACAAATTTATAGTGATCTAGCGGTGATGATGGATTGGTTTCCTACGATTGCAGGCATTGTAGAGGCTGAGATTCCTGCTGATCGAGCTTACGACGGTGAAGATATTCGTCCTGTGCTGTTTGGAAAAGGCAAACGCCAAGGCGATCAGTTTTTGTTTTTTAATATGGACGGCCAATATACTTTACAAGGCTTTCGTTGGGGCGATTGGAAGCTGAAGTTGCCTTATGAAGGCTATAGAGGCAGTGCAGGAAGGAAACAAGTCGCGCCACATGATATACTACTGATTCATTTGAAAGAAGATGCTTCCGAAAACATCAACCTAGCGCAACAAGAACCCGAACAATTGAAAGAAATGCTGCAAGCCATGGAAGCGGCGAGGGCGAAACTAGGCGACTTCCCGAAGCCCTTAGTAATTCGAACAGGATCGGATAAAAGTCATTTTGAGTACCTCAAGAAGAAAAGGGCAAGAGAAAAATAATAGCTCTTTACTGAAATGCAGTGTTGAAAATTTCTTCATATTTTGAATAGAGTAGTTTGAAGGAGAAAAAAGGCTTACTCAAAAACCTTTTTTCTCCCTCACCCCCCCTGTTCTATGCCCTCATCGGACTTGCTTCCTGGTACTCTACGGACACAATTTGCGTTAATTGCTGGCGCGCCGTATATAGTCTGCTCTTCACCGTACCAATGGGAATATTCATTTCTTCTGCGATTTCTTGGTATTCGTATCCCTTATAGTGCATCATAAATGGGATTCGATACTTTGGTTTAATTTGCTCAATCATTCGACTGAGTTCTTCCATCATAATGATAGATTCAGAATCATTAGAAACGGATTTATTCTCCACATCGTAGGTGTAATCTTCTAGCGATCCGTCCACTACATTGCGACGACGACGGGTGCGGTACTTATTGATGAAAGTATTGCGCATGATGGTGGTGATCCATGATTTAAAGTTCGTTCCGACTTGAAATTTATCTCGGTTGGAGTAGGCACGAACAGCGGTTTCTTGCAACAAATCATCCGCGTCTGCGCCATTCCTAGTCAATCGCATCGCGAATGCGTACAACCTTCTTTCCAAGCCTTGATATGCCACTAAAAATTCTTGCGTATTCATGTCTAAATTAAATTTTTGTTCACTCCTATACATTTTATTTCTGCCCGAAGGACTTCTTGAATTTTTTCGCAGAAAAAATTCTTTCTTGTACACATAAGTCAAAAAGTGTACAGGGGTGAAAAATTTTTGTAATGAAAATAGGTGATTTAAGCAACTGAATTTGTCTTCATTCATTTGGGAGCTTGAAATCTAACTGCTATCCATTTTATATTCCGCTGCTCTATTGAAGCGATGGTTTAAAATCGTGCCTAATAGCATTAGTTGCTTTTTAATGGGTCTGTTATCAAAAATACTTTTAGTCCAGTTCATAAAAATGTATATTTGATTCTTTATAAACCAAAAGCTATGCCATAATTATAATAAACTGATAATCAGTGAGTTAAATTAATTTGGATAAGAAAAATTTGCTTAAATTTCAGCAATATCCTCAAATTTAATCAGATAGGTATTGATGTTTAGCTATTCTATTTTTGCATGCTCGTAATTGGGTGCGAAATGGAATGGTATAAAATCTCGAATACTTTTTTGTGTCGTCAAATGATTACTTTTGTAAAAAGCATCCAATAATAAAGTACAGAAATATGAGTAACATTAGAGACATAATATCGGAGTCTTATAAACAGGCAACTGTTTTGGCGGGTAAGCCAGCTTGCTGGGTAGAATCCGACGGAAGACTGATTTGGATGAACAGTATATTGGAGAATATGCTCGACTTAGACGAAGGTCGTAGTGCGTTTCATATATTTGAAATCAATCCTTCTATCAATCTACTTTCTTGGAAGAAATACTGGAAGCAACTGGCAGAGGAGCATTTGGTGAAGAGCAAAACAACACTTATCACCAGCAGCGAGAATATATTCAGTACTTCTTCTACGGGCTTCCACGTTAGCCACGAAGGAGAAGCCTGGTGCTGTCTGGTGTATGAGACGCCAGATGTACCTATGAATGGGCAGTTGAAAAAGATTGTAAAGGACGCTTCGGCGCACATGATGAAGCACACCGTAGATCATGCTAGAGAAATGATCTTTTGGATTGATCGGGAAGGTAATCTGATCTATGTCAATAATAAAGTGCTTGAAAAAACGGGCTATAGCCGCAAAGAGATCAAGGAGCTAAAAGCATGGCACATTTCCAGATATGTACAAACGCCAAGAGAATGGACAGATTTTTTTGATAAGGTGAAAGAAAAAGGCGAGATGTCGATAGAGACGGAACAATTCCGATCAGATGGCGGCATCAATCATGTGGATACCGTGACGACCTATATCAATTATGAAGGTAATGAATATTTATTTAGTATCGTATTGGATGTGACGAAGAAAAAAGAACGAGAAGCATTGCTGCATAAGATGAAATACTCTTTTGATTATGCTACTGGAATGATTTCATGGTTTGATGAGGATGGAAAGTTTATTTATACCAATCAAAGGATGGCAGAAGAATGCGGCTATGAAGTATCGAACTTCAAAAATATGTACCTCTGGGATGTCGCACCCAATGTGCCGAAATATAAGTGGACAGAAATTTGGAATCGCTTCAAAACCTTCAAAACGGTAGAACCTTATGAGACTTTACAAAGGAGAAAAGACGGCAGCGTTTATCCAGTAGAAGTATCTGGAACACATTTAGAATATCAAGGTAAGGAATATTTATTTGCGATGTCCACCAATATTACGGAAAAAAAGAAGAAGCAAAAAGAACTAGATGACTCTTTAAAAGAGTTAGAACGGCTCAAGAATCAATTGCAAAGCGAGCGCAATTATTTGCAGCAAGAGATTACTGCCAGCCACAACTTCAATGAGATCATTACACAGAATAGAAATTATCGCAGAGTTTTGCAGCAAATGCAGCGCGTGGCGGACACCGATACGACGGTTTTGATTACAGGAGAAACAGGAACGGGAAAAGAATTGGTCGCTAGAGCCATTCATAGCTTGAGCAAGCGGCGTGATCGGTCAATGGTGAAAGTGAATTGTGCCTCTTTGCCCGCCAATCTGATTGAAAGCGAACTTTTTGGGCACGAAAAAGGCGCGTTTACGGGTGCCTTTCAAAAGAAAATAGGCCGCTTTGAGATGGCAGATAAAGGTACGATCTTCTTAGATGAAATCGGAGAATTGCCTTTAGAATTGCAAGCCAAAATGTTGCGTGCTTTGCAGGAAGGGGAGTTCGAGCCATTAGGTAGCACCAAAACAGTAAAGGTAGATGTGCGGGTCATTGCAGCCACCAATAGAGATTTGGAGAGCATGATCGAAAAAGGGACTTTCCGAGAAGATTTGTATTATCGCTTGAACGTCTTTCCCATCCGAAATCTTCCGCTAAGGGAACGAATGGACGATATTCCGCTACTGATAAAATATTTCGTCAATAAATATTGCAAGAAACAAGGGCGTGCTTTATTGAAAGTGACGCAAGCTAGTTTAGATCGTCTGTTGCGCTATAATTTTCCAGGCAATGTCAGAGAGCTAGAAAACCTGATTGAAAGGGCTATTATACTGAGCAATTCAGAAAAACTAAATTTAGATGCCGTTTTACCAGAAACATCTAATCATGAAAATAAGAACAGAAAAAGAGATTTTTTGAGTATGGAAGAAATGCAGCGGCTTCACATCATAGAGGCACTCGAACGTACATATTGGAAGGTGACTGGAAAGAACAGTGCCTCTGAACTACTTGAAATGAATGGAAAAACTTTGGCTTCGCGCATGAAGAAATTGAACATTTACCGTTGAAATGGACTTCTTACACAGACATTTTTGATTAAGCTTCACTTTTTGACAATTAAAATTCTTTCATTTAATCAAAAATTAGTTTATTTATGGATGAATAAGAATTTATTTCAGAAAATTAGGATTCGATTCTTTGCAGTATTTCAGAAGCAGGTATGTAATATTTGATTTAAAAATATGTTTTACTTATTACAGTTGTCTAGCAAAGAATTTTTGATTTCGACGGATACAGCATGAAATTAGAGCAGACATATAAAACGGTACGGGGAGAGGAAGCGACAGAAATTTTAAAAAACGCAAATGGCGAGCCAATAGTCATCACTTTTTCTACAGAATGGACGGGAAGCGGGCAAATGTTGGACAATTTCTACAAAGAACTCACAAGAGAATATGAAAATGCTGTCTATTTCCTGCGTGTAGATGTCGAAAAATCTGAAGAGTACGTCAAGACATTAGGCATAACAAAAGTACCCACCACTTTAATTTTTCGAGACAGAGATATGGTAGATTCCTTTGAAGGATTATTGCCTAAGGATATGATAAAAGAAAAGATTGATAAAGCACTAGAAAAGTAATTGGTTGGGCTGTTTTCGCTCCCTCCATAGAAATCCTGACTTTTGACAGAAAATTCATTTTTCGGTCTGACTTCTCACCTCTCAAATCTATTTTTGCTCTTATGATGATATATAAGTAAGACTATATGTAAGCAAGAGTCGTTCTATTCACTCACTCAAACCTACTGTTTGTCTGTATTTCATCATTTTTCACTCAATTTGAGCTTCCTTCATATAACTATTTTTATTTATTTTGTTTAATAGTCTGTTGGGAATTATCTTTGTAACTTTAAACAAAGTGGCATTTCAGACAATTTACTATTTTGAATTAAGATGCTGATATTTCAGCGTTTTTTTAGACCAATACAACACTACTTACGACTATTCTCCTTGTATTAGCACGCCTGATACCTTATATGCTATTGTATTTTTTTACCTATAGATCAAGTACAATTACATTAGTTTATTTAACAAAAAACAAAATTGGTCAATGGAGATAGTATCACATCAGTGGACAATTAGTACCTGTTTTAAAGTAGCAGACAAGCTCAAGCAGGCAGTATTTCTGGTTAACAAAAGAAGGCAAATAAAGAAATGCAATGATATTGCAATCAAAGCATTACAGCTTTCCGACGACCAACAATTCTTTGCTACAGCAGAGAAAGCCCTTGCCAAGTACGACGAGGCTTCTTGGGGTGCCTTTTGGCTTTCTGACAACAATTGCTTGCGTATGGAGGAAATTTTTCCTGACTTTGAGCAGCTAAGTATTATCTTAACTAAGATAAACGAGGAGCAAGCAGTAGGTTTCTTACTATTAGATGCTTGGACCGCTAGAAAAATGCAAAATGGCTATGCGTATCTGATGAAAGCCGACAATAAGAAATACAATTTTGAAGAAATCATCAGCAAGGATGAAAGCTATTTGGAAGTATTGAAGAAAGTACTGCAAGTGGCTGATACAGAAGCAAGTGTGTTGATTCATGGAGAGACAGGAACGGGTAAAGAACTGCTCGCAAGAGCCGTGCATAACTTCAGTCGTCGAAAGGATCATCCGTTGATAAAAATTAATTGCGCTGCGATGTCCACAGAAGCGATGGAAAGCGAATTGTTTGGACACGAAAAGGATGCTTTTACGGGTGCTTTCTCGCAAAAAATTGGACTTTTTGAGCTAGCCAACGAAGGCACATTGCTTTTAGATCAGATCGGTGATTTGCCACTCAAAATACAAGCAAAACTGTTGCGTGTATTGCAAGAGGGGACTTTTAAACGTCTTGGAGGCATAGAATATTTACAGGTCGATGTACGTATCATTAGTACGAGCAGCAAAGACTTGGATATAATGATGCAAACGGATGATTTCAGAAAGGATTTGTACTATCGCTTGAATGGTTTTCCAATTTATAATATTCCGCTGAGGGAACGTAAATCGGATATTCCGCTGCTTATCAATCACTTCCGTAAGAAATATGCCAAAAAAATGGCTAAGAAAATTACCCGTGTTTCGGACAAAGAACTGCGGCAGATTATGACTTACGACTTTCCTGGAAATGTGCGCGAGCTAGAGAACCTAATCGAACGAGCGGTCATATTATCCAATAGTTCTAAGCTGAATCTAGAAGCGGTGCTGCCCGACCTGAGCAAAGTCGTAAACAGAAGCGGTACAGTTTCTACCTTCTTGACTTTTGAAGAGATGCAGCGCGAGTACATCGTGAAAGCATTAGAAAAAACACAGTGGCGCGTTTCTGGCACACACAGTGCAGCGAGCCTATTGGGTTTGAATGCCAAGACGCTCACTTCGAAAATGCGCAAATTGGATATTCGCAGAAAAGATTTTGTGAATAAATAGCCTAACAAACCGAACACGCCATTCACATTGTCGTTAATGAAAGTAACAACACCTTAGTTCTCGCATTTCTCTATGTTTTATCTGCCCTATTAACTTCTACTTTTTTCAGGCACAAACCGAATATTTAAACTAAAGACAATGAGAAAGGAAGAATATTACCAAGATTTAGAAGAAGGCAAATTCGATCATACCATTATTGGAGGGGAAGAAGGATTGAATCTAGTCACTTTCAATAATGATGCCTTTGCCACCAATGTGCTTTATGACGATATACTCAGAGAAATTGCTCGTGAATTGAGCGAAATCTGTTGTTTCTATCGAATAGACTACGCACAAGCTCCCACACTCACACAAGATTTAGGCATCAAAAAAATTCCAATCATTCTATTTTATCAGGGTGGAAAATGTGTAGATCACCTGAAAGGCATCTATCCAAAATCTTATATTATAGATCATATCTATGCCTTGATTTGATGATTTGAGCTTATGGGAAGAAGGCGTTCTGCTACTTTGCAAAAAAAAATCAGATAAAATCGCACATCTGCTTAAATTTCCTGTTCTATTCATGTAAATCGCGTTCACAAGCTGTGAATTAAATTCCACTCAAGTTAAAATTGTCATCATTGTTTATCTCTTCGCAGGTATTAAAGTCATCGAACTGATTTATTGTAGAATTATTGGTTATACTGCAAACGAGATGAATCTGTGCAAATGAATATATTTGTTGATAACGCCTCACTGTGTTTGCCTTGGGCGTGAGGCGCGATAAATAAAAAAGAAATTGCAGTTTTTTTATCCCAAATGAAGTAGGTATATACCCTACAGATTGAGCTTATACACATTTTACAAATCAAAAAAATAGATATTATTATGAGGTATGCAATCATCATTGCACTGGGAATGCTTTTTTCTTTCACATCTTGTGAAGAGCAAACAGCTACTGAGAAAGCAGCAGACAATATAGAGCAAGCAGGAGAAAATCTAGCTGATAACTTCCGTACCGAAAGTGAAGAATTGAAGGAAGATATTAGAGATGCAAGAGACAACGTTGACGCTAGATTGGACGAATTAAATGCCGATTTGGAGAATGCTGGTGAAGATGCGAAAGCAAAAATCAGCGAGCAAATTGCTAAATTGAAAAAACAGCGTCAGAAGTTGGACGAAGACTTTGAACGCATTGGTGAAAACATGAAAGATGGTTGGAATAACTTCAAAGCAGACGTCAACAAGACGATTGAGAATATTGAGCGAGATTTAGAATCGTAGAGAATTAAATTTAGAGGCGAAGCAGTCGTCGTAGTGATGATTGCTTCACTCCAAATAAATACTAATATGATAAGAGAAGGAACGCAAGTGAAATGGAAGTGGGGTAATGGAACTGCCAGAGGCAAAGTACAGGAAACCTACACCGAAAAAGTAGTGAAAACCATTGGCGGACAAAAAGTCACGCGCGATGGAGAATCAGGGAACAAAGCCCTCTACATAGAACAGGAAGACGGCAGCAAAGTGCTGAAATTGGAAAGTGAAGTAGAGCGCGCGTAAAAAATATAGAAGAGATGACAATGATAGATGCAGAAGTGTTGAAAATACAGCACGATACAAAAGAGCGTCGCTTTTTTCATCCTCAAAAAGGGGAAGGAATAAAAGATGCAGAATTGACTTATGAGTTGGATACGAGTGGAAAAATACCTATCGTGAACTTTGTACATACTTATGTGCCAGAGACAGTTCAGGGTATTGGTTTAGGGAAAGAATTGGTGAAAGAGGGAATTAGCTTTGTACAAGCTAATGGCTACAAAATGAAAGCTGATTGTCCTTTCGTGAAGTCTTATTTCAATGAACATCCAGAGTATAATCATTTACACGAAAGACGATAAGAGAATCTGGGCTTTAGAAGCTAGAAAAGCAAATTCTGAAATAGCCTCTTGAACCAGTGATTAGCTCAAAAGCATTAAAATGACTCCGCGAAATCATTATTATTTTTTAAATCAATAAAATTTAGCATACAATGAGTGCATTTGCAGATAAAGTAAAAGGAAATTGGAATCAGGTGAAAGGAAACCTGAAACAGAAATACGGTCAGCTCACTGATGACGATTTAACCTACGAAGAAGGAAAGGAAGATGAATTGCTAGGACGTATTCAAGAAAAGACGGGTGAGACGAAAGAGAACATCAAAAACTGGGTAGATAGTCTGTAAAATACTGGCAATTAGCCGTTGGCATTTAGCTGATCTTAGTAACTGATGTTACGCAAAACACCAAATTGCAAATAACACAAAGTGCCACTTGTTTACAAATCGTCGGCTTCGACGGCCACTCTAATTCAAAATACGCCAATCTCAAAGATCAGCGAATAACATAGACCAAGGTACTACTTGCGTAACATGGGTTAGTAATTGGTCATCTGAATGCTAGCAACTAGAAAACTACTTACTAACGATAAAATTGAGAATAATGAATACTGATAAATTGATAAGCGCATTGAATGATCTATTGACTAGAAACCATGATGCGAAAAAAGGATACACAGAGGCTGGAAATGATGTAACAGACGGAGTGTTGAGAAAGTGGATGTTTGAAAATTCAGAGAAAAGAGAAAGTTATATTGAAGAGTTGCACAATCAGGTTCGCTCCTTATCGGGTACCCCCGATCACGGTACGAGTTTCCTAGGTGATATGCACCGAGCATGGATAGATTTCAAATCTAGTATCACGGATGGTAATACTGCCGTTTTGCAAGAATGTATTAGAGGAGAAGAGCGCGCAATAGAAGATTACAATAAAGTAATAAACGAATTGGACATGACGACTGCTATACGCGAAGTACTGCTCCGGCAGAGACGAAATATCGAAGATTCTTTAAAGTCTTTGAGAGCTATTGAGGAGACCTTAGCAGTCGCTCAGTAGTAGTTTAATTGGTCTAACTGATTCGGGATTCTCTTCAAGAGAATCCCTTTTATTCTAAACAAATAGGTAAGGAAAATGGACAATCCGCACGTAGATAACATGCCAGATTATAATGATCAAATTACCGTTTATTTCAATCCTAAAAACAACACACACGAAAAAACAGTGGCACATGCGAAAGGTGGTGCGAAAGTACTAGCTATTCCTTTTGAAAGTATGCCAGAGGCTTATAATATTTGGATGGATATTTGGAAGATCACCAAGGAGCATCCCGAGCATTTATTCGATGAAAAGCATCCTAAGTACGAAAGCCTAATCAAAGGACAAATTACTAATTTTCAAGACTGGCGAAATATCATACTTCACAATCGAGATATGATTGCTTATCCCATTGCTATGAACGGAAATCAAGTAATTATCGTGGAACGGCAAACTCAAGTGCATGAGTTATTACAACCTGCGCGTTGAGTTTGGAGACATTGTAATATTGTTACGTTGTTACATTGCAAAAGTTCCGCACGAAACAATGATACCATGAAACAAGATCAAAAAGCAAATCGCCATTCAGTGACAGTGAACTGATATTTGTGGTGAGTACCTAAAAACTGATTAAGTCATAGTACTTGTGTGCTATGGCTTTTTTTATTTTGCTAGCGTACTACCGTGTAAACTAAGTTTTTGTTAATTTTGAGAAGCGAGAAATACCTTAGAATTTCGAGCTTTAAAAAACCCATCTGCCGCCGTCGAAGACGGCGGCGAAAAAGGTTTGAGGGAGAAAAAAGGGTTTTTCTAAAACCCTTTTTTCTCCCTCAAACTCCCATAAAATGTAAAGAAACTTTTGTAAATTCTATCACTCTCGCCAGACGATGCGCCAAGAAATACCTGCATCTACAAACCAATCTCGAATATCATCATCGCCTTGCCAACCTGCTGATAGATCAAGCTGCAAATCAGAATTTACAAGATACGCCAAGCCACCGTCCACGCTGATGCTAATTTCATCAATACGACCATATATTTCCACAAAGCTGCTCCATTGTTCACTCCAGTTGGTATTCAAACTTAAGGAATAAAAACTTTTGGGAGCACCTCCGTTGCCCTGCCAAGTCATGCCCACATTGGCGAGTAGCATCAACCGATCGTTGATTTTTTGGCTGGACATTGCAATGACGGTCGTACCTATTTTTTCTCGACGATAAGCCTCACTTTGCCAAGGCAGCAAGGCACGTGCCTGAACACCCAAAGTCGGACCACGTTCTCTGTCTGCAATAATGTTATAGCGTGCACCAATCTGCGTTTCGCTCCAGCCCGTCTGCCTTTTTTCGATAGGTACTTTAACCTCATCCGTTTGTAAGTTGATGAGGGCACTGATCTCCCATTTCTCTAATAAGCCCAAACGCAGCACGGTATTGTGCAGCCAGCGATTCGTCTTATTGTTGGCATCCAGATTGACTACATTGTAATTGACACCCGATTGAATCTGGAAAACTTTAGCTCCTAAAGTGTAAGCACCAATGGATTGTCCAGGTCGTCCCGAACGAATATTTTCAGCAAATTGTCCGAAGGCTACTTGGCTGTAAGTTAGACCTAGCAGGAGAATAGTAAATCGAAGAGAGGGAATACAGTAGGAAAGAACGGTTAATTTCCTTTTCATAGTTGTTGTGTTGTGTTGTGTGAGAGGGTCTTGCTATTAAAATTCATGCTCACAACGTGGGAAAGAAAATAGTTGTTCGTTTATCGTGCTTTTTAAAATTCGCCTTATGGAGGTATTAGTAATCATCTCAAAAGCTAATTTCAGAAAAGTTAAACTTCTCCTGCTTCAAGAGCTTTTGTCAAAATGTATTAAATTAAAGTTGATGCGTTGCGGGTATCTTCACTAAAAAATTAAATAGCGGATAATCAGTTTTTTGTGAGCGTATAAATTTGTCAAATTCTGGAAATCTGTATGCTACTGAGTTATAATTTTCTTTAGTGTGTAAGGAACGACGCACAAATAACCTCAGATTCTTGACTTCATCTTTTTGCGCTACTTTTCGTTAGAAAAAGTCTTATGTAGCGGGGGCTATACGCGATTTTTCTGCCTCAATTAGCACAAAAATATCTTGTCAAGAACCTCA
>JBCCRX010000154.1:0-14032 GCA_039201015.1 Bacteroidota bacterium
AAAAGACTAAACAAAATAAACTCGCCCTAAGTATTGTTTTTCAAGCTTTTATTCACGGGCTGCGCCAAGCTTCAGCTCTGTTTAGCACCTTGTTTTGGCTCATACAGTATTTTGTTTTTAACGCCTTTTTGGCACTTTTTTCACTAAAAGAAATTAGGTCGATTTTGATAATTCCTCAAAAAAATTCAGACAACCATTTGTTCTTAGGTGTTTCAGAAATCATCATACTTTACAATTTAGCCGCCACCAAACAAAGCACTGAATTTTACAAGAAAAACCCTCTATTCCAAATAATTCCCGATCCGAATAATCTCTGCAAAAACACCCGCAGCGGTGACTTCTGCGCCTGCGCCAGGACCTCTCACGACTAGGGGCGTATCTTTGTAGCGTTGAGTAGTGAAAACGATCATATTATCGCTACCACTCAAGCCAAAAAACGGATGTTTGCTATCGTAAATATCCAAGCCAATACTACCTGTTCCCGATTCAAATTTAGCGACCATTCGGAGCACTTTTCCTGCCAATGCTGCTTCCTTTTGTAAATTTTCAAAGTGTGGATCGGATTGTTTCAGTGCCTCAAAGAAATCCGCTACGCTCGCTGCTTGCATCGTTGCTTCGGGTAAGATAGAATTGATATTAATATCACTTTCTTCGGCAGAAAATCCAGCTTCCCGTGCTAAAATAATCAATTTACGACGCATGTCCTTTCCTCCTAAATCTTCTCTTGGATCAGGTTCGGTGTAGCCCTTCTCTTTTGCTATTTTTACGATCTCACTGAATGCTTCATTACCGTTGAAGTTATTGAAAATGAAAGACATAGAGCCAGAAATGACACCTTCTATCTTTAGAATACGATCTCCACTGGACATCAAATCTTTTAAGGTGGAAAGTACCGGCAAACCAGCACCCACATTGGTTTCATATACAAACTGAACGCCTCGCTTTCTCGCGAGTTGTTTCAGACGAAGATACTGTTCATAAGAAGAAGAAGTTGCAATTTTATTGGGTGTAGAAATGGAAATACTGCTATCCAAAATAGCAGCATAATGTTTTGGGAGACTAGGGCTAGCAGTGTTGTCAACGAAAATCGTATTGGGCAGATTGATGCTGCGCATCCGCTCTACGTACTCAGGTAAATCAGTTGCTGTTTTCGAACTCAACAAAGCAGTTTTCCAATCACTTAAATTGATGCCATTTTCGTCGAAGAGCATTTTGCTCGAATTGGCGATACCCACCACTTTAATGTCTAGATTTTGATCTTCTAGCAAAAAGTCTCGTTGCGCTCTAATTTGTTCCAGCAAAGTACCTCCAATCAAACCCACACCAACCAAAAATAAATGCAATTCTTTCTTATCAGAAAGGAAGAAGGATTCGTGCAGGGCATTCAAAGCTTTCAGTTCATCCATTTTATTGATGACTACCGAAATATTCAATTCAGAAGAACCCTGCGCAATGGCGACTGCATTGATGCCATTTTTCCCTAAAGCTCGAAACATCCGCCCCGCAATGCCTGGCTGATAGCGCATATTTTCTCCTATGATTGCCACCGCCGATAGATTCTGTTCTACTTTGATTGGATTGACGATACCCTTTTGTTGCTCGTAAGCAAAGGCGTTTTCCGCTGCTTTTCGCGCTTTTTCGGTCATTTTGGGCTGTACTGCAAAACTAATCGCATGTTCAGAAGAACCTTGTGTGATCAAAATGACATTGATACTGGCTTGTGATAGCGCGTTGAATAAGCGCCCTGAAATGCCTGGTACACCAAACAAACCGCTGCCCGAAAGAGTTAATAAACTAATGTTACCAATAGATGAAATACCCTTAACGGCTAAATCTTCTTTGGAGGACTGACTAGAAATATATGTGCCTTCAAATTCGGGCTGGAAGGTGTTTTTGATGTAGAGTGGAATCTCCTTTTTCAGCGCGGGTTGGAGCGTCGGAGGATAGATGACTTTTGCTCCAAAATGCGACATTTCCATGGCTTCGGCATAGGTCATTTTGGGAATCGTAAACGCGCGTTTCACCTTCCTAGGATCACAAGTCAAAACACCACTTACATCTGTCCATATTTCAATTTGTTTTGCCTCCAAACCTGCTCCTAGGAGCGCAGCCGTGTAGTCCGAGCCACCTCTGCCCAAAGTTGTCGTCAATCGTCCTTTGGTACTGGAAATAAAACCCGTAACGATTTGAATATCCGTCTGTTTGCGATAGTATTCTTGAATTTTTTTGTAAGTCGCTTCAAAGTCAACTTTTGCCGCTCCAAAAAATTTATCGGTTTGTATGATTTTTCTTGCATCTAAATAAGCCGCTGGAATACCGTGGTCTTGAAGGGTGTGGGCAATAATGTAGGCTGAATTGCGCTCTCCAAAACTCAGCACATAATCCATGGTTCGAGGCGAAGCTTCGCGCACCAAAAAAATACCATACAACAAATTTCTCAGTACCGCATGATTTTGTTCCAAAATGGGTAGTGCTTCATCCAGTAAAGGGCGGCGAATCAATTCTTCTGCTGCCTTGACATGTCTATCGTGAAAAACTTCAAATAGTGTTTTATAACCTTCATCTCCCTTTGCCGCTATTTGGCTCATTTCAATCAACGCATCCGTCACTCCTCCAAATGCAGAAAACACAACTGTAAAATCTTCTCCTTTCTCGTAATAGGTTCTGAGGATATTGATGATGCGCTTAATACGCTCTGGTTTAGCTACAGAAGAACCCCCAAATTTTAATACCTTCATATTAGTCTTAGTCTGAGTTCAATAATAAACCCGCCTAACTGTAATATACTTAATTTTCGTAGTCGGGCAGGTTTACATTTCTTGGTGTTCGATTTTTACTAAAAGCAGATATTTTCACAGGTATATCTGCTTTCAGTAAAAAGCGAACAATGCAAACCTGTCCGCCTCAGGCTGATTTAATTATCTCACGTTTCTTAGTGATTTTGTTTGTCCAATACGCTGTCTGGTAAGCTACGAAGCGCAAATTTAGATAAGATTTTGAGAAGAAGCCGTTTCTTCGACTTTGAAGTGAAGGGTTTTCCCTTAAAAGAAAGCAAGTAAAACTCAAAAAGCATAAGACATAGACCGTTAAGAACTAAGGAATGATGAAATAATAAATTCAGATTCTAGAGCTAGAGTTTTTGTTTCCATTTTGTTCTTCAAAAAGCGCGTGTAGCCTAGCTACATAAGGTTTTTTAAGTTCAAAATGGGAGCGAAAGATCAGTTCCAAGAATCGGAGGTTATTGTTTTTTCATTCCTAAGCCTTATATATTCTTGAAATGTCCTCAAATGTTTCAAAAAATATCCTTCCTTGCGATACTACAATTCCTCTACTTCTGCATCAACTACTCTATAAGGCAAACTGTATAAGTCACTAGTATTCAGTTGAAGTTTTCCTCTGACAGTGACACGTTGATCGGTTTCAAAACGACGCTGTGCTTTTGGTTTTAAAGACAATTCTACGATCGTTTCTGGACCTGCATTTCCGCAGAAATAGCAATTGGAGTAAGGAAATTTGGATAGCACATAGTATTTGCCACTACCGTCAATCGGAATCGTATAGCCAGAAATACTGACTTCTTGATTTTCGTATTGCTTTGGGTCTTCTCCAAACCGAGGCACGTTTTGACTAATGCCCAAGGTCTCATCGTATTCCATAACGAAGCTAACGTCGGCTAGAATGTCCCAATTGATGCGGGTTTGGGCAATTAGCGATGATGTGATAAAAAGAAAAGAAAGCAATAGGATGATTCTCATTTAATTTGAAAACGATTTTGCAGTAATTTGGGAAATTAGAGTTTGGTGCGTTTTGATTCCAACGAACAAAGCCTTCACTTCACTCAAAAGTCCTCACCACCTCAAAAGGCATAATCAACTTTCCTGTCACGCTATGATTTGGAACGAATTTTCCCGTTTTTTCTAAGATTTCGTAAGCCGCTTCTGTCGTCAAATCAGGCTGCAAACTTTTCATAATGCCTAGCAGACCAGCAACATAAGGAGCTGCCATAGAAGTACCACTGAAAGTTTGGTATTTGCTGCCAGGAATGCTCGAATAAATATCCTTTCCTGGAGCAGCAATCCCCATTTCCACATCTTGCACGGTATTGGAGAAGGTGGCTTTTTGTAGGTTTTGCTGCAAGGCACTCACGGTGATAATACCTTTGGCGTTAGCAGGCGAAAACTTTTTGGCGTTGTCGTTAGAATTACCCGCCGCCGCGACGACAATTGCTCCTTTTTCACGGCAATATTGCACCGCTTCGGAATAGGCTTTTTGACGACTATCGTTGGAGTAGGCACCCAAAGACATTGAAATAACATCCGCCCCTTTATTTGCTGCCTCTATCATACCTTTGATGATGCCTTGTTGCGTTCCCATGCCAAAATTATTCAAAACTTTGACACTCGTAATCTCCACAAACTCACTGTTCGGTGCAAAGGAAGCTGTACCTTTTGCATTATTGGAAACCGCAGCCGCGATGCCCGCACAATGCGTTCCGTGTCCCTTCGCATCAATATCGTATTTCTTTTGGATAGAAGTATAATTGGCTTTTAAATCTTCGTGTTTGGCATCTACACCCGTGTCTAGAATCGCAATTTTTGCTTTCTTTTTGGGCTTAATTTTCGTTTTTTTCAAATAGTCGTATAATTTATTAACTTGCATGGCTTCAAAACCCCAAAGGTGCTGTAAACCTGGATCGTTGATACCAAATTTTTGATTAATATTTGGCAGTTTACGCGTAATCATCGGCGCGACTTGCACCTGCTCGTTTTCCTCCACTACGCCATAATGTGCCAAGACTTTTTTCATGTCTTGTACATCTATTTCGGCAGCATCGGGTATATCAATAATATACCAATCAGATAACAAAGTAGGATGATTGACTTCAAAGGCAGGACGGATTGTTATGCCATACTGCAATTGGACTAGCTCCAATTTTTCTGGCACATCAATTTCTATTAATAATTCTCCATGCTCAGCAGCGGCTGCTTTTTTTATGGGCAGTTCAATGGGTTTCAAATAATTGACTGCTGCCACTAGCATCCCACCAATGAATAATATCCAAAACAAGGCTTTTTGCTTCCGAATAAGACCAAAAAAAGCAGCGGCAGTACCCAGAATGATTAAATCTTTGGATAAGATACTCCATTTCTGCGTCCACTCTACTTCCATGAACAGCCAATTGGCGAGATAGGAAGAAATAGCTAGCAAAAAAAGCTGACGAAAAGTATAGGCTCTTCTGCTGTTGTCCGAAAAATAGAACCACAGTACGAGAAAAGCCGCCGAACACAAAAAACTGATTGGATACCACATAGGAAAAATGTTTGAACGTTTAGGGAGCGATTCTACTGAATTAGTAAGATTCTATTGCTAATTCATACGCGATCATATATCTTAATGCAAAGCAAAATCAGACAAATGTATGATTGATGATTTAACAGCATCCTAAAGTCAGCAGCATCAATTTAAAGGAGTTTGCTGCTTAAATGATTTTATAATTCGTTGATCTTCAAACGAGCTAGAGAATAATACTAATCTTAAAACAACTTATTCCGCATTTTTAGTTTAAAGAATCAGAAAGTTTATTCATTTCTAATAGCAAACAATAATCTTATGCAACCCTTCTCTCACCTACTTGTCTATTCTTATAAACAAGGCGAAAGTTGAAATACGAAAATACACACATTGATATTGTAGCGGCCTGTAAACGAGGAGAACGGCGCGCGCAATTTGAGTTGTATAAATTGTACTCAAAAGCGATGTACAATGTATGCTTGCGTATGCTCAACAACGAAGCAGACGCAGAAGATGTGTTGCAAAATTCTTTTCTGGATGTTTTTCGACGAATGGACAGTTTTCGCCAAGAAGCCTCGGTTGGGGCTTGGATGAAGCGCATCGTAATCAACAATTGCATCAATTTTTTGAAGAAAAAACGCATTGCTTTTCAAGAATTGGAGGAGCGACACGCTAGCACTGTAATTGTGGAAGACCGTAGTCCGCAAATCAATGTACGAGCCATTGACTTAGCTATAAAATCACTGTCCAATGGCTATCGCATTGTCTTTTCGCTGTACGCTTTAGAAGGATACGATCACAAAGAAATTGCTCAAATTTTAAATATTTCAGAAGCCACTTCTAAATCCCAATACAGTCGAGCCAAACAAAAATTGCGGCAAATATTGGGTTCAAAGCAAAAAATGATTGGGTCTAGGTAGTAAATGCTAGGTGGTAAGTAGTAAGTATATACTGCGTGTAGGATAAAAAAGTGCGTTTGGTTTTTGGTAATTTGTTTAACTGGTGATCTGGTAAGTAGCTAATCACCAAATCACCAGTTAAACAGGTGACCAAAATTATTAAAAAAAGATTTGTACTTTTTCATACCGAACGGAGGAGCATGAAACTTAACACCTAGTACCTAAAACTCAATACTTAAAACTTATGACCTATGAAGAAAGATTATTTAGAACAATACATAGCAGAGCATCGAGCAAAATTTGATACAGAAATACCACCTTTGAAGGTTTGGTATCAGATCGAAAAAGAAATGCGGCAGCAAGAAGCGAAGCGAAGGCGCATGCAGACTTGGCGACTTGCAAGAGTAGCAGCAGCGGTGGTTTTACTATTACTGACGGGCGGCATCATCGGTAGTATTTTGACAAGTAATAGCATGGAAACTACTGCTGTAGCGACTTCAAATATTCCTACCGAATTGCAAGAAACGGAGCTGTATTATCAACAACAATTAGCGCAAAAATTGCAACAATTGGCGGCTTATGAAAATCAATCTCCAAAAATTATTGCAGATTTAGAGGAAAGTAATCAAGTCATCGCAGAACTGAAGGCTGAATTGTCGCAAATTCCGGAAGGCACAGAACAAATCGTTATCAATCATATCATCAAAACCTATCAACTTAAGCTCGATGTATTGGAGCGGGTACTAGAAAACTTAGAACAATCAAATATTCAAAAACAAAAACAGCATGAAAGAAATATATAAGCAAATCATGAAGTCTGGGCTATTGATCTTTGGCTTTATCTGCCTTGGTGTCGTGGCTTACGCGAGTAATGATTTATCAAAAACCATTACCAAAGAATTTACCATTTCCGCTAATGGAACGACCGAATTGAGTAATAAATACGGCAAAATGGACATCAATATATGGGATGAAAATAAAGTTAAAATCACGGTTGTCATAAAAGTGGATGCTAAAAATGAGCGTAAAGCACAAGAAGTCCTAGACGGTATTGATGTTGATTTTAGTAGCAGCAGCAGCTACGTCTCTGCGGAAACGGAATTCGATTTTAGAGGACGAAGAGGTGACAACATCAGCTATAAAGTGGAATACGAAGTCTATATGCCTGCTACTAATCAACTGAAAGCCAGCATGAAATACGGTAATTTACGACTTGGAAAACTCAAAAGCAGAGGCGAAATAGAAGTAAAATATGGTAATTTCTATATTGAGTCGCTAGGAGATAATTCAAGCATAGAGCTGGCGTACTCCAATTCAGAATGTACTATAGTCGAAGCACAAAACTTATCCTGCGACATAAGTTATAGTCGCATGAACATCTATCAAGCGAAAGACTTAGAAATTGACAGCAAATATTGTCAAGGCATGGAAATAGAAAGCTGCAATGATCTCGAAATTGACTCTGGCTACGATCGCTACACCATTGGACAAGCTAGAAATCTAGAATTGGATACAGAGTACTCCAATTTTACGGTCAATGAAATAGAAGATGCCGAAATAGATGCTGACTACACCAATGTAAAACTGGAAAAACTCAAAAACAGCTTAGAAATTGATCTTTCTTATAACAATTGTGTCATCGAAAAAGTGATGAAAGGCTTCAGCTTCGTAAAAATGGACGGTAGCCACGCCAATTTTAAACTAGGAATAGAAGCAGGTTCTAGCTATCGCTTGCAGGCAGAAGGCAAATACTCTAGCGTTCGCTTCGACGACCAAGGCATGGATATCCGACGAGATATTCAAAAAAGCAACGCCTTTGAAATAGAAGGCTCAAAGGGTTCTGCCAATGCTAGAAGTCGCGTCATTGCGGAATTGTCTTATGGCGGTTTAAAGATTTGGGAAGAGTAAATGAATGAAAAATGAAGGCTTCAAAGGTTTTTTCAACTTTTGAAGCCTTTTTATTTTCGATTTTATTTAAAAATGATTTTGAGCATTTTACCGATTTGTAGTCAATGCTTCACAAATTTCAGTATTTGATAATCAACTCCTATTTGAACGTAATACATTCCTTCGGGTAAGGCTTCAATATCAATGCTTTCATTTGCCTTGAAAACGGCACGATCCATAATACTTCCCGCCGTGCTGTAAATGATGTACTCTTGTGGGCGTTCATTCTCTAATCCTATAATCTGAATGCGATTTTGCGCTGGATTCGGAAAAAGCTGAATAGAAGCATTTCGAGTAAGGCTGACGGAAGAAAGTGTCGGATCACTGGATCGCTCGTAACTCACTAACGCTCCTCCTGATTGGCTGCTCCAGTCCAGGAATTTGATATCTATATAAATATCATCCTCTACTAGATGCAGCACTGCAGTTCGATCCATCATGGCGGCTTCCCCTGGTTTGCAGTTGGCAAAATCAGCCCCTAGAAAATTATCAAACATGAGATTTTCTATGCCATCTGCTGTACTTCCCCAAGCCCATCGCGTACCGAATGGTTGCCCAGGATTCGCCCCACAACTGGGTTTAGAAGTAATTTCACCTTCTGCAATATTGAAAATACTCCATCTGTCTCGTCTCGTAATCCAAATGTCTTCCGTGATTCTATCTTGGTTTTCCTCCAATGTCCAATCGGCATTTCCTGCTTTGGTAAAGGTCATTTTCGGTCCATCCCAGATCGTTTGTGCTGTGCTACTTTGAGCAAATAAAAACGAACAAAAGAGAAATAGTACATATCTGTTCATTGTGTATAGATTTAGTTTAAGAACAAAAACCGTCATTTAGCATTAAATGAGCATAAGCCATTATTATTATACATGCCAGTCATTTAGAGCTTGTTATTATTTTCCTACACTGAATTATTATCAGCACGATTCTTAGAAGCCTTCATGAACTGCTACAGTTTTTTCCCTAAGTAAATCTTTTGGGAAGGAAACTTGTAAAAAATTCCTAGTAGAGTAGCTTTTCCCATAACTTTCCGTCAATTTTGCCGACAGCGTTGGCAAAATCTGCTTTCCATAAGCAGAGCATTGATTTTTTAGAATCTTCTTATTAACTCATGTTACGCAAAACACCAAATTGCAAACGACACAAAGTGCCACTTGTTTACAAATCGTCGGGTGTCATCCTCACGCCTCACGCCTGAGGCGGACACGGTAAGGCGGACACTGTGAGGCAGACAGGTCGAAGCCACTCTAATTCAAAACACGGTAGCTCTGACAAGCTAATAGATTTCTCGTACCAAAACATACGAGTGCGTAACATCAGTTATTAATTCGATTTCCTATTTCCCAATACAAAATAGTCAGGGCTGTATTCACTGTTTGACTAACTCTACTTCTAGCCTCATCAATCAGTCCTTTAACGATAAGAAATAGTTCTGTTTCAAAATTACTAATTTCCATTTGTGACACGAGTCTTATTCATATCAAAATCATTGATCTAGCTTCGCTAAAAATTGCTCCGCTGCCTCCAAATGTCCTTTTTGTTTTTCATCCGACATTCGATCGAAACTGCTAAGCAGCATTGCCAATCTCGGATTTTTGTTGAAGAAAGCTCGATTGACGTGCATGAATCGCCAAAACAAACCATCCCAACTTTTTTGCCAGTCGCCCGAAGAATAATCACTCATTTTTTTGATGTAATTGGAGCCGCTGATGTAGGGCTTAGTCGCAAAAAAACCACCATCTGAAAACTGGCTCATGCCATAGACATTTGGTACCATCACCCAGTCATAAGCATCAATGAACAGCTCCATGAACCACCGATAGACTTCATCAGGATCAAATTCGCAGAGCAACATGAAGTTCCCCAAGACCATCAAACGCTCAATATGATGACAATAGCCCGTTTCCAGTACTTTTTTAATACTTTGATCTACGGGTGGAATACCTGTCGTGCCATCGTAAAAACTGGCAGGTATCTTCCGATCAAAACCCCAAAAATTCATTGTCCTAGATTCATTGCCTTTGCATTCGTACATCCCTCGAATAAACTCTCGCCATCCAATAATTTGGCGCACAAAACCTTCTGTCGAGTTGATTGGAATACCATTTGCTGCGGCAAAATCTACACTCCGATCCAGTACTTCTTTCACATCCAACAGACCTGTATTAAGCATTGGAGAAAGCACACTGTGGTGCAGAATCAGTTCCTCCTTTACAATAGCATCTTCATAATCCCCGAAATGATGAAAGCGAATTTCTAAAAACTGCTCCAACCAATCTTTTGCCTCTTGCTGCGTTATTGGATATCTAGGATGATCGCTTAACTGCCCGTAATTATCTCCAAAGTGCTTTTCAACGTAAGCAACTGCTTCTTCCCAATGCGGACTGTTACTAGGAAAACTGACACTTGGAGGCGTTTTTTTCTTAGGATATTTTTTTCTGTTGGCGGTATCAAAAGTCCATTTACCGCCAGCCGGCTCTTCATCTTTTTCTAATAGGATATTGAGCTTTTTCCTCTGTTGCTTGTAAAAAGTCGTCTGGAAGAAAGACTTCTTATCTTTTCGGAAGAAGGGCTTTAGATCAGCTTTTGCGGTTAGAAAAAGTGGATTTTCGTGGACGATTAACTCAAAATCAGCGTCTTGATTAGCTGCTCGGATGTTCCTGCCGAGCCATTCATCCGTTGGATCAATGTAGTGTATTTCTTTTGGGCAGTATTGTTCTAGTATGGTGGGAATTAGTGTTCGGATATCTGATGTGGATTCTTGACTATCAACGTAATGAACCTTTATATTTCTGTCTAGCAGATTCGCTTCAAAAGCTTTCATAGTAGCCCTGTGGAAAGCTATTTTCTGCTTGTGAAAGGCATATTGTTTGAAGAAGAGATATTCTTCCACTAAGTAAACCGCATCACAATCTTCTAATATATGATGCTTTGAAAACAATTGATGTGGAAATAAAAGTCCAATTTTATTCATATAAGTTGAGCTACTTTATCAATGATTCGCTGTTGGGGCTGATTTAATTATTTCACGTTCCTTAAACCTCATTTGAAGTGAAATGTTGGCTTGTTGAAGCAGAATTGTCGAAAGCTTTACTAAAAAGAAAAGCATTTATTCCCTTGTAAAATGTTGAAAGAAACGTATCTTTGCGCTCCATTATTAAAATTAGAATTTTATGCCTAAGATGAAGACGCATTCCAGTGCAAAAAAGCGGTTTAAGCTAACTGGAAAAGGGAAAGTGAAAAGGTTTCAGGCGAGAACCTCTCACTTGATGCGAAAGAAAAGTAAAAAAGCAAAAACACGTTTGAGAGGCTCTACGATCATGTGCGAAGCAGATGCGAATAGAGTAAAGCGTATGTTGGCAGTGAAATAACGTTTCGCAATTACTTTTAGCTGCCCGACGATATTAGCTCAATTGCCAATTGTTACAGATTATACATTTTTTAACGAGAATACAGGAAAAAGCATCTTTAGCAGAACACTCAAGCACAATCTTCAAATCATAATAACTTTTTTGAAGTTGAGGTTAAGTTAAAGTTCTGAAAAGGTCTCTGTATTGTACTAAAACTAAAATGAAATGCCTCGTTCGGTAAATCATGTGGCGTCCAGAAGAAGACGCAAGAAAATTTTGAAAGCTGCCAAAGGTTATTTTGGTGCAAGAAGTAAAGTATATACTGTTGCTAAAAATGCAGTGGAACGCGGTTTGCAATACGCTTATCGGGATCGCCGCAATAAGAAACGTGCTTTTCGTAGATTGTGGATTGCAAGAATCAATGCAGCAGCACGTCAACATGGCATGAGCTATTCCAAATTCATCTACCAATTGAAAGAAAATTCTGTGGACTTGAATAGAAAAGTACTAGCAGATTTAGCAATGAATCATCCTGAAACTTTTGCAGCTATTGTAGAAGAAGTGAGAGGAAAAAATTAATCATTGCTTGAAAAGGAAAAAAATCAGAAAAAGCATTTCAGGTTATCCTTGAAATGCTTTTTTTTGTGCCGTCTTTAATTAAACAAACCAGCAGAAACAGATGAGTCTCGTAGAAATGAAAGTGCCTGTGATAGGCGAATCCGTAACCGAAGTAACCCTTTCTCAATGGCTAAAAGGTAATGGCGAGCACGTCGAACTAGACGAAGCTATTTGTGAGTTTGAGTCGGACAAAGCGACCCTAGAGTTTCCAGCAGAGGCAGCAGGCAAATTGATTTACGTTGCAGCCGAGGGAGATGATCTGGAAATCGGTGCGTTAGTAGCTAAAATTGATACAAGTGCTAGTACAAATGGAGAGGCTAAAGAGGAGAAGCAAGACAATAAACCCGCAGAAGCAGAACAAAGAGAAGAGGTGAAAACCACTAGCACTGCAACCGCCACGGGCGAGACAGTAGAAATGAAAGTACCCGTCATCGGCGAATCCGTAACGGAAGTAACGCTTTCACAATGGCTAAAAGGCAATGGTGAGTACGTCGAACTAGACGAAGCCATTTGTGAGTTTGAATCGGACAAAGCGACCCTAGAGTTTCCAGCAGAAGCAAGTGGGAAATTGGTGCATATTGCCAAAGAAGGAGAGGATTTGGAAATTGGTGCATTAGTCGCTAGAATAGAAGTCGTAGAACGCGACATGGAAGTAAAAGAAGCAACAAGTGCGAGTGAGAATGGTACTGCAAGCTCCACTGAAAACCTAGATGAAGAGGAAAAAGCAAGGCCGAACCAAACCTACGCCACAGGACATCCTTCCCCAGCCGCAGCCAAAATTCTGAAAGAAAAAGGAATTGCAGCTAGTGAAGTGCAAGGCAGTGGAAGAGACGGTCGCATCACCAAAGAGGATGCCATGAAAGCAAGTCCTACTCCAAAAACAGCCGATCCTGCACCAAGTCCGAAAAAAGAGGAAACTGTTGTGCCAGCCGCCAATACTGCAATTCAGCGGGCTACTGCATTCGGCAGAAGCGAAGAGCGCAAAAAGATGAGCCGTATGCGTCGCACGATCGCTAAACGCTTGGTGTCTGCGAAAAACAATACTGCGATGCTGACGACTTTCAATGAAGTTGATTTGTCGGCTCTGATGAAAATGCGGAAAACTTATCAAGAAGCGTTCGTGGCGAAGTTTGGTATCAAATTGGGCTTCATGTCTCCTTTTGCAAAGGCATGCGCAAAGACCTTACTGGAGATGCCCGATGTGAATGCCTTCATTGACGGCGACCACATGATCTATCACGATTACGCAGATATTTCCATTGCTATTTCTACCCCCAATGGATTGGTCGTGCCTCCTGTGCGCAATGTAGAGTCTTTGTCCTTGGCGGAAATCGAACATTCGATTAAGAACCTAGCGGTCAAAGCGAGAGAAGGAAAATTGTCTCTGGAAGAAATGTCAGGCGGTACATTTACCATCACTAATGGCGGTATTTTTGGTTCTTTACTCAGCACACCAATTTTGAATGAACCACAATCCGCAATTTTGGGGATGCACACCATTCAACAGCGTCCAGTGGCGGTCAATGGAGAAGTACAAATTCGTCCAATGATGTACGTGGCGCTTTCCTACGATCATCGGGTCATCGACGGGAGCTCTGCCGTTACTTTCTTGGTGAAGGTGAAAAATTTAATTGAGGACCCTGTGAAGTTATTGTTGAATCTATAGATTGCAAAATTAGGCGTGCACAAAGTCTTTACTTTGGAGACACACTTACTTGGAATAAAGCAAAGATCAGGAATAAGAATGTAAGTGGCTCTAAATGATTTCATTTGGTCGAGTATCTCTAGAAAGATATCGCCAACTATTAAATTTCGTTTGTTTTCGTTTAGAAGGACGTCAGCCTCACGCCTAAGGCGGACACGGTGAGGCGGACAGGTCGAGTCCTTCCAAACGAATCAAGGTTTTTTAAAGGTAGAAGCGGCGAA
>JBCCRX010000155.1:0-14023 GCA_039201015.1 Bacteroidota bacterium
CTTGCTTAAACCTGTTCATCGCCTAGAATTATGAAATTTACAAATGAACATTATTACCTGAAATATCTACTGCTATTTTGGATGGTATTATTGGTAGAAACGACTATTTCTGCGCAAACAGCTAAATATTTTCAATGTGGACAAAAGCACCTGCACGAAAGTCGTTTGCAATCCAATCCAGTTTATCGAAAGCAACAAAATCTCCTGGAAAAACGCATTTATCAACAGTCGCAACTTGCTCAATTCCCCAAATCAAATGCCAATTTTCAGATTCCAGTGGTTGTCCACATCATTCACCGCTCTGACGACGATCTACCACAAGACGAAAGCTCTAACCCAACGGATGCACAAATCGAAACCGCGCTTCAACACCTCAACGATGCCTTTGCGAACATAGGCGATTATGCAGGCAATGGACATGGCGCAAACGAACCCAACAATCCCGATGCAGATGCGCTTAAAAGTGTGGATATTGGTATCTCTTTTTGCTTAGCACAGCGCAACAGTTTCAATCAGCCGACCAATGGTATTTTGCGCTACGAGAATGATGACTTTGCCGATTTGGACAGTGAAACCGAAGATGATGCGATGAAAATTTGGGTAAGGCAGCAAAACAACAATGCTTTCCCAACAGCGGATTACGCCAACATTTATCTAGTGGATCAAATTTGTGACAGTAGCGAGGAAGACGGCGGCTGTGGTATTGCGGGCTATGCTTATTTGGCAGGTGCGCACGGCTTGAGTTTTGACGGCATTGTTTGTGAAAATACTTGGTTTGGGACATCTCCTAGAAACTCTACGGTGCATGTCCACGAATTTGGGCATTATTTCGATCTCTATCATACCTTCGACGGTGGCTGCGCCAACGCAGATTGTTTGGCGCAGGGCGATTTTGTGTGCGATACACCACCCGATGATTCGATCATTCCGGTTGCTTGCGGAGTAGCCGATAATTCCTGCAATACTGACACCCAAAGCGGCCCATTCAGCAGCGATCAAGACGACCTCTACGAAAACTATATGGACTACTCCAATGCCACTTGCAACAACACTTTCACACAAGGACAAAAAGATCGTATGCGCTTGGCACTCACGGGCATTCGATCTTCTCTTTTGGATTCCAAAGGCTGCATTCCTTTGGCAGATCGAGAAGTGGCTTTGACGCAGATTTTGTCTCCTGATGTCACGATTTGCGATGCTACTTTTACGCCTATTATCGAAGTAGAAAACATTGGCAGTGATGCGGTGACAAATCTATTGATTGCTGCCGAAATCAATGGTGGAGCTGCCGTTTTCACCAATTGGGTAGGCGATTTGGGAAGTGGCGAAAGTCTTTCTATTCCATTGGAAATGAACACAGTAGCGGCTTTTGGAGATTACGAAATTTGCATCACTATACAAGAAGTAAATGGCGCGGCAGATGCTTTCGCAGGCAACAATCGTGCTTGCAGTAATTTTTCCTACGGCACAAAAATCGTCGATTTAGACCTATGCGAAGACTTTGGCAATTTAAGTGAAAGTGCATTCCGCATCGTACAAACTTTTGGACTTGACAACATCATTCAAACGGCTAATTTATTCACTTGTGAGCGAAACGATCGTCGCGTGTTGGCGCTCAATTCTTGGGAAAATAATTTAAGTGAAAACGCCTTCGCCAAAGTACAATTTCCGCTCCTTGACTTACGCGGCTACGACGATCCGAAACTGACTTTTGACTACGCCTACGCACTTACGGCTTCCAATACCAATACGCTGCTCCGCGTTTTGGCTTCCACCGATTGCGGCTTGACTGTGGATACTTTATTCAGCAAAACCTACCTCGAACTCGCCACTGCTAGAAGTGATGATTTTGGTACTTGGCAACCACAAAGTTGCGAAGATTGGCGCAGCGATTCTTTGGATTTGAGTGCTTATCTAGGAGCAGCAAGTTTGCAACTAAGTTTTGAAATGGTGATTGCGCCCAGCGAATCCGCTTTTTCAGATTGGGGCAATAATTTATATTTGGACAATATTTGTGTAATCGCCGAAGAAAATTGTGCCTCCGATATTGCGATAGAGGAAGTGCAAAAACAAGATATTTCCGTTTGTGGGCAAAACAACGGACAGATTCGTATTGTAGCGAGCGGTGAAGGTAATTTAGAATATAGTTTGGACGGCGAAAATTGGCAGCAAAATGCGGTTTTTGACGCTTTGCCCGCAGGCAATTATACGCCACAAGTTCGCAATGCCGATTTTCAAACTTGTACTATTTTGGGCGCAAATATTCAAATTATTGCGCCTAATACACCGATCATTACTGCCGTGGAAGCTACGGATATTTCTGATTGCGGATTGGTGGACGGCTTCATTCGCATTCAAGCGACGGGCGATGCGATTGAATACAGTTTGGATAGCCTCAACTGGCAAAGTAGTAGTGAATTTAGCGATTTGAGGGCAGGTTTTTATCCTACTTTTGTACGCAACAGCAATGCTCCAAATTGCGTGAGTGCAGGCGAAGAAGTACAAATTAAAATTCCAATTACGCCTGCCATTACCAGTTTTCAATCTACGAATATCAGCGACTGTGGTTTGACCGACGGCACGATTCGTATATTGACTTTCGATCCCAGCGTACCTACCGAATACAGCTTGGACGGACAAAACTGGCAAAATAGCAATTTTTTCACCGACCTGATAGACGGCGCTTATCGCTTACACACTAGAAATATAAATGCCCTTTCTTGCAACGCCTCTTTGGAGTTCATTAGAATTTCACAGCCCATTACACCTAATATTGTCACTACGGAAAGTACACCGTTATCGAGTTGTAGCGCAGCTGATGCAAGCATTACGATTACCTCTGATTTTTTGAATACGGAATACAGTTTGGACGGCGAAAATTGGCAAAGCGAAAACGTATTCGACAATCTTTCGGCAGGCAGTTATCTTCCTCAAATCCGCAATTCCAATTCCCCCAATTGCATACAGTTAGGAGAAGTACTCGAAGTGCAAGCCTTAGAAAGTCCCAACATCTTAGACATTGATCGAACGCAGACGAGTTGTAATCAAAACGACGGCACTTTGAGCATACAAACGGATGAAGCCGACATTTACGAATACAGCATAGACGCAGGTATGACTTGGCAAAGTGGCAATAATTTCACCAATTTAGCTGCCGATACTTTTCAAGTTCAAATCAGAAAGCAATCAGACATTGCTTGCCTCAGTCCGATAGAAGAAGTTGTTATTTCTGCTAGCACAGATGCGGATTTTGGTATCAGTTTAAGCACCGAGCAAAGCAACTTTTGTCCAGGCGATACGCTTTCTTTTGCTATACAAATCGAAAGTGGAACGCCACCTTATTTAATTTTATACACGGACGGCACGACGCCCACTTTACTAGAAAACTATGAAAGTGGCGATCCGATCAATATTGCACCACTCGAAGCTGCTTTTTATCAAGTGTTGGCAGTGACAGATGCAGAAGGCTGCATAGACGCCTCTCTCCCTAGTATCAGCTTCGATCTAGCGGGCGATGTTTGCAATGCCGCTGCGCTAAAAGGACAAGTACGCACCGAAGACGGACATTTGTTCCCCAATTTGGACATCAGAATCAGTGGTGATCTCAATCAAACAATCACGACGGATGAAAACGGAAATTATACTTTAGAAGGACTAGAAATCGGTAAAAACTATCAATTTACGATCAATTTTGGTGCTACAAAACCACTTGATGGCGTTTCTGCTTTCGACTTGCAATTGATTAGCAAGCACATCGTCAATGAAAGGCTACTGGACAGTCCTTATAAATTGATTGCCGCTGATGTCAATCGCTCTGGCACAATCACAGCCATGGATGTGACTGCGATTCGCTTGGTATTGCTGGGTTTGGAAGAACAGTTTCCAAACAATACCGCTTGGCGTTTTGTACCCGCCGAAGCAGCTTACAGCAGTCCCGAAGGCGTTTCTTTTCAATTGGAAAATCTGAAATCGGGGGAGCAGACAGTGGATATTATTGCTGTGAAAATAGGAGATGTAAATTTGAGTTGGGAAGGAGAGTAGTGAGTTTATTGCTGTGTTTTAAGTACGAAGATAGCTGAACTTTAAAATTAGCCTCAACGTTTTCTAGGAAATAAGAAAATCGCATCCATGAAAAATGTTCTTCTTGTACTTCTAATTGTCGTTGCTTTCGGACTAGGAGGTTTGTTGACTTGGCAATTCACAAAACCTGCGGAAAAAACGGTCATCAACGAATCAACGGTTTTGTTGGAGCAAGTTCGGAAAGTATTCAAATTGGTGACGGTAGAAGGCGACATTATGGAAACTTATCGAGGCGGCGATATTAAAAATTTGGTGTTTTATCTGCCTTTTCCGATGACCTATCCTGCTCAAAAAGAGGCGATTATAAAAGTACAAGGTAAAGTTCTGGTCGGTTTTGATATGAAACAAATGAAAGTAGAAGCGCGCCCAGAGACGAAACAAATTTTGTTGACCAATCTGCCCGAGCCAGAAATCCTTTCCATTGATCATGAATTGAGTTATTTCAATATCGAAGAAAGTTGGTTCAATACTTTTGATGCCGACGATTACACCAAACTCAATAAAGAAGCCAAGGAAAGACTACGCAATAGCACCAAAAACTTCATGCTTTTCGAGCAAGCAAAAACACAAGGCAATCAATTGATAGAGGTCATTCGATTCATGGTAGAATCTACGGGTTGGACTTTGGTGTATGACGATCCGAATAACTTGCTGCCGCAGGATAGTCTTTTTTCTGATTGATACGAAGATATTTGCAGAACTGCTGTTTTATCTGTCTTCTCGCTTCTGACCTCTGACTTCTCTTTAGGAATGATGAAATAATAAATTCAGGTTCTAGAGCTAGAGATTTTGTTTTCAGATTTTGTCAAAAAACGTAAGCATCCGCTTAAGGCGGACGGTGAGGCTTTTTGGTGAAATCTGGGAGCAAAAGATCAGTTCCAAGAATCGGAAGCTATTGTTTTTTCATTCCTTACTACAAAGTCCTCTTCTTCAAACGATAAATCTCGTTCACTTCCTCCACAATTTGCGCTATATCTTTGAATTTATAGCCTGGCTTACCAATCTTTTTCGATATTGAAGGATAGGCTTGCAATTGCTGCTTGAGCTTTCTTTTGTAGCCTATTTTATTGAGTTTGAACGAACGTTCGCCCTTAAATTTCAACCAATATTCGTCCACCTCTACTTTTCGGCTGGTCATACTCAAATTACTGTCTTCTTCCACGATGGTAAATTGCGTTTTTTCTTCTGGCGATTTGAAAAGGGACAGCACCGCGCCTCTGTGCATGACCTTCAAAAAAGACCAAGCCTTGTTTTTACCTTTCGACAAGCTCTCGTACTCGATGAGTTCTTCTTCTTTTTCGTAAACAAAACCGGTAATCAATTCTGCTTGCAAATGGTAAGGCGTACCAAAATCATTGATGAAGAGCACAACGCTGATTTCATCGGAAAAGAAAATATCGCCAATTTGTCCCGTCAATTTTTTACCGTCCAAAGTAACAATGTAACCCAAATAAGTATCATCATTGCAGCAATTGAAGTGCGGTTCAGCGTGTATTTGGCTGATACTCAAGCAGAGAAAAAGAAGGATGGTGGTGTATAGTGATTTCATACTGCAAAAGTGTTGAAAGTGAGATGTTATGTCGTTTGATCGCTTTTGAGTTGGTTAACTACTAGTGCGACTAGACCGAATTAACTGACACTTTTAAATCGCCTTAAACGCAATAACGGCAAGGTTTATAGTTGTCAGTTATTTATGACTTGAACCAATAGCCTTTCGGAGAGAAACAAAATAATGTAAAGTAAATGGATAGACCTGTCTATGTTTACTATTAAGATATGAACTTAAAACTACCAAACAAACCAGATGTTCAACAAAAATAGAAAATAAAATATAGGGAATTGTCGCTGATTATTCAAATTTTCTTCGCCAAAAAAGGGCTAATCCAAAACCAGAAATCAAGTGCCAGATGCCCCACCATGCCAAAACCATAGTCATGCCGCCCAATCCGTCGAAAAACTGAAAGGCAATGGCGAGTCCGAGTGCCGTATTTTGAATACCTGTTTCTATGGAAATGGCTTGTGCATCTCGCCTCGTCAAGCCCATTGATCTCGCGAAACTGAATCCAGCAAAAAGTGCCAGAGCATTGTGAATGGTGACAACTGCAAAAACGCAATGCACGTAAGCCGCAATGTTCTCCCAATTGTTGATTATAGCCACGACAACAAATCCCAGAAAAATGACGAGGGAAAGTGTACTCACTATTTTTTTGATCTTCCCCGTCAATTCCTGAAATCTTGCTCGACAAATCATGCCCAAGCTCAATGGAATGAAAATGATAAGAAAAATAGACTTCATCATTTCAAGCGGACTGACATCAATGCTTCTGAGCAAATCGGAAGTGTAAGGAAACAGCTTTGCCATTAAAGTGAAGCCCAGTGGCGTCATAATAATAGCCCCAAAAGTAGTAATAGAAGTCAGGGTGATCGAAAGCGCCGCATTGCCCTTTGAGAGGTGCACCATGTAATTGGAGGTGCTGCCGCCTGGACAAGTAGAAAGCAGGATCATTCCTAGCGCAAAACTAGGAGCAGGACGAAAGAGCGCGATAAGCGCAATGGTAATGATCGGCAGCAAAATGTATTCGGAGCAAAGCCCAATCAATGGAATCTTTGGCGATTGCAAAATGCGCTTAAAATCTTTCACTTCAATATCCAGTGCAACCCCGAACATGATGAAAGCCACGCAGATATTGAGAATGAGTACACTATCTTTGTTAAAATTGATGACAACGGAGTCAATTGTTTCGCACATAAAGCAAATATGTACCTTTATCCAGAAATATCAAAAAAAATGGGAATCTTCGAGCAGTTTTTCCTTTTGGGCTAACTAACAATAGTCCGTGCAGTTTTTGAACCGCAAAGTTTGCTAGTGGACACTTTCTTTTTTAACCACAAAAGAAACAAAGGTCACAAAAGCTTATCCCAAATGGAATGTAATACTTAACACCTAGGACCTAACACCTGTAACTTAAAATAAATTCATCTATGCAAAACGAATCAGCATACGTCAGCATCCTTATGGGATCAGATTCAGATCTACCGATCATGCGGCAAGCGGCGGATATTTTGAAAGACTTGGACATCGCTTTTGAATTGACGATAGTTTCCGCGCATCGGACGCCCGAGCGTTTATTTGAGTTTGGGCGAAATGCACACAAAAGAGGCATTAAAGTCATCATTGCAGGAGCGGGTGGTGCGGCGCATTTGCCGGGCATGTTGGCTTCACTTTCGCCGCTGCCCGTCATCGGCGTACCCATTAAGTCTTCCAATTCTATTGACGGCTGGGATTCAATTCTATCTATTTTGCAGATGCCCAATGGCGTTCCCGTAGCGACCGTTGCGTTGAATGCAGCAAAAAATGCAGGACTATTGGCGGCTCAAATCATCGGAACACAAGAGGAAGCGGTGCAGCAGCGTATGCTAGCTTACAAAGCAGGTCTGACAGTAAGTGTAGCTATGAAATATGAGCGTTTGGAAGAGGTGGGTTATGAAAATTACAGAAAGTAAAACATCTTCAGTTTTGTATTTTAGTAATTTGCATAATGACGGGCAACTTCGATTTCCCTGTCTTTACACCAGCTAAAACACACTGCCAGAAAAAAAGTGTACAAGAGCGAAATAAAGTTACTTCAATCATCAATTGCCTGATAGACCATTTGCCTAAACATACGTTTATTGAAATCGCTATACGGCCAAACTTGCGACATCAGTACTGCGACCATATTTTCCTCTGGATCAATGAAAAAGAAAGTATTGTTTGCACCATTCCAAGCAAACTGTCCTTCTGATCCCAATGTTTTTCCATCGGCAAGATCAGTGCGTACACCAAATCCCAATCCAAAGCCTTCGCCACCACCATACAACTCCCCTACATGGTTGCGCGTCATCAATTCTACGGTTTTTCGACTTAACAAACGCTTACCGTTAAATTCGCCTTTATTCAATAGCATCAAAGCAAATTTCATATAATCAGCAGCAGTAGAAAACAGTCCATGTGTACCACCAAATTCGGTATTACCACTGCTGGGCGTTTGGGTTGGAACATAGAATATTTTACCGTCTGGACCTTTGGCATGCAAACCAGCTATTCGATCTTTTTTGGTCTCTGGCACGTTGTAGCCCGTGTCCTCCATACCCAATGGATCGAATACGCGCTCCTGCAAAAATTCAGCCGTTGTTTTTCCTGTGAAATGCTGAATGAGTAAGGCAAGAATGTCTGGCGAAGCACTGTATCGCCATTGTTCTCCTGGGTGTCCCACAAGTGGTAAAGTACTCAAAACCATGGCGCGACTTTCAATGTCTTCGTGCGCGCTCACGCCTGCTTGCAAGGCATTCCCATAAAGCGAATCTCTATAACGAATTTCCAATTCACTCCTGCCGAGTCCATGTAAAAAACCAGCCGTATGGGTCAGCAAGTGCGCTAAAGTAATCGGTTTATTGGCATCGACGAGCTTTGCTTCTGCTCCTTCGCCTTGCTGTACTTTCCTATTCGCAAATTCGGGTAGATAGCGTTGGAGTGGATCATTCAATTCAAAGTAGCCCTCTTCGTAGAGCATCATAAAAGCCACACTAATAATTGGCTTTGTCATGGATTGGATGTAGAAGATATCATTAAAATCAATGGCTTCTTTTGTTGTGATATTGCGATAGCCATGAGTGGCTTGCTGCACAATGACACCATTTCGGACAATGAAACTCACGCCACAAGGTAGCTTTTGCTCCTTAATTTGTTGGTTTAAAAAATCAGCATAACGTTCGAGTCGTTCTTCCGAAAAACCTGCTTTTTTAGCATCAATTTGGGTGGGAAGCTGGGCGAAGAAAGGGATTTGGAGGAAAAGAAATGCGATTAAAATCAGTAAGTTTTTTATCATTTTATTTCGTTTTGCTGTAAAATAAAGGCATAGATTTCAAAAAAACCTTCTTTGCTGATGCCTTCCACCTTTAGAGCATGTTTGGAGCAGGATTGAACTGTAAGTCAGTAGTTTACAGTTCTGGCGAAGAAAATAATAGTGACTTTATCGAGATGAATGAGCGTCCCCTTAGGTAAATATTCAGTGAATATTTAAGCAAGAGAACCGCTTTGCGGACGGGTTAGCAGCGATTATTTTCAAAGTCAGGTTCGGAAAATACTGGTTTACAGAAAGATAATGCTCCAAACATGCTTTTAGTTTTCCACCCAGTTTTTTCAATGGATTTAAATAGTGGAAAAGACTGTTGCAATTTTTTTATTGTCGTATTGATCGCTGTCGTAAGGCTACAAATATTTTAATCAATCCCAATAATGCTATTCAGATACAATTCGATTAGGTTATGTCTAACCAATCCATTGGCACTTAGCTATTAGCTGCTAAGCACTTAAAATTTGTGGCTTACCGCTATCATTTTAAAGCAAGTAACTCAACCTAAACTCGCCAAACTTTCCTCCAAAATCTTAATCCTTTCCTGACCGTCTGCGAATTTCTTGCGCTCCTTTTCCACTACTGCTGCGGGCGCATTATTCACAAAGCGTTCATTACTCAATTTCTTTTCAACCCCTTTCAAAAAGCCACGCTGGTGATGGAGTTCTTTCTGTAGTTTTTCGCGCTCGGCAGCTACATCTATTGTCAAATGTACTTCTAAGAAATATTTTTCTGTACCCGAAAGAAAACCAATTGTACTTTCTACTTCTTCCGCATCCGTAAAAGTCAGATCGCTCAAATTTGCCATTTTTACGATCATCGCTTTCAGTCCTTCCAATTCGTAGAGCAAGCTAGCATTGGCAGTCTTTTGCACAAAGAGTGGCAAGGCTTCTTTGGGCGATAAGCCTTTTGTATTACGGATTTCACGTATTTTAGAAGTCACTTCTTTTGCTTTCTCTACTTTTCCGATCATTCCCCCATCATAGGTGTTTGCTTTTGGGTAGCTGCTCACGATGCAATCTTCCCCTTTTGCTCTCGCCTTCAATTGATGCCAAATTTCTTCGGTCACGAATGGCATAAAAGGATGCAGCATGGTCATCAATTGCTCGTAAAATTCAATGGTTTGATTCCATGTCTCACGATCAATTGGACTGCCATAAGCGGGCTTAATCATCTCCAAATACCAGGAACAAAAATCGCCCCAAATAAAATTGTAAAGCGTCATCAAAGCTTCCGAAAGCCGATAAGTCGCCATACTTTGCGCCAAAGATTCGAGCGTTTGTTGCAGTTTATTGTAGAACCATTGCGCGGCAAGTCGATTTACTGCACTAGGTGTATCTGCTGTGACGTCCCAACCCTTTATCAAGCGCAGCGCATTCCACATTTTATTGCAGAAATTGCGTCCTTGCAAACATCGTTGGCTTTCGTTAAGGACTTGCTTACTAGCTTTATCAATGGGCGCATCGAAAATAATGTCATTGCCCGCTGCCCCCGAAAGCAACATGCCAAAGCGAACACCGTCTGCGCCATAATTATCAATCAGAGCCAGCGCATCAGGTGAGTTGCCTTTGGATTTACTCATTTTCTGCCGCTTTTCATCGCGCACCATACCCGTGAAATAAACGTCACGAAAAGGCATTGGTGGATGTGCTTCGCCTAGCAATTCTGGCGCAAACTCATAGCCTGAAATAATCATCCGAGCGACCCAGAAAAACATGATGTCCCAACCCGTTACCAAAACATTGGTAGGGTAGTAGTATTTGAGTTCTTCTTGGGTTTCAAAGCCATCAAAAACGGACATTGGCCAGAGCCAGGAAGAAAACCAAGTATCTAAGACATCTTCGTCTTGCTGCAAATCAGCAAGTTTAAGTTGAGGGTATTTTTCTTGTGCTTGTGCCAGTGCTTCGGCTTCGGTTTCTGCTACAAAAACGTCCTCTCCGTAATACCAAGCAGGAATGCGCTGTCCCCACCACAATTGCCGCGAGATACACCAATCGCGGATGTTGTCTTCGTTTAGCCAGGAGTAATACATATTGAACATGTGTTCTGGATAAAAAGTCACTTCTTTGCTGCGAACTGCTTCCAAAGCATCTGCTGCAAATTGTTTCATATCCACAAACCATTGCTTGCTCAATCGTGGTTCTACAACAGAATCGGTGCGCTCCGAACGCCCAATTTTGGTGCGATAATCTTCAATTTTCACCAGTGCTGCTGCTGCTTCCAGCAAAGGTTTGATCTTTTTACGCGCTGCAAAACGATCTTCTCCGACCAGAACTTGTGCTTTATCGTTTAGCTTTCCGTCGGGCGTCAAAATATCTATGACAGGCAAATTATGTCTTTGTCCAACTTCGTAATCATTCGGGTCGTGGGCAGGTGTGATTTTCAATGCGCCCGTACCAAAATCCAGTTCTACGTAAGTGTCTGCAATGATTGGAATGGCACGATGGATGAGTGGAATAATGGCTGTTTTCCCGATCAGATGTTGAAAGCGTTCATCTTCTGGATGCACGGCAATGGCGGTGTCTGCCATAATAGTTTCTGGTCGCTGCGTCGCAATGGTAATGTATTCATCTTCTGAGCCTTCTATTTGATAACGAATATGGAACAAACGCGCATTTTCTTCGCTGTACATGACTTCTTCGTTGGAGAGCACGGTCTGTGCTTCCGAATCCCAATTAATCATGCGTAGGTCGCGATAGAGTTTGCCTTTTTTGTATAAGTTGACGAAGACTTTTAGAACGGCTGCCGACAATTTGGGTTCCATGGTGAAACGGGTGCGTTCCCAATCGCAAGAAGCTCCTAGTTTCTGCAATTGATCCAAGATTTTTCCACCGTATTCTTCTTTCCATTCCCAAGCGTGCGCTAAAAACGCTTCTCGTGTCAGATCAGATTTCTTGATGCCTTGCGCTCGTAATTTTCGCACGACTTTGGCTTCGGTCGCAATGGAAGCATGATCCGTTCCTGGCACCCAACAGGCATTTTTTCCTTCTAGGCGAGCCTTACGAATCAAGATGTCTTGTATGGTATTGTTCAGCATGTGCCCCATGTGCAACACGCCCGTGACATTGGGTGGCGGAATGACAATGGTGAAAGGCTCGCGCTCGTCGGGCTCAGAATGGAAGTAGTTTTCTGCGATCCAATGGGCGTACCAGCGCGCTTCTGTTGTATTTGGATCGTAATGCGTTGAAAGGCTCATATGCGATTTTTAATTCCTTGAATTAGAGCAGCAAAAATAGTATGCAAGTTTAGTTATCTTTGTAAAAAAAGCGAGTATGTCTGATGTTTTAATTTTGAAAGAGCGCATAAAAAATTCAATTCTGGTTGGAGAAAGTGACTTTCGAGAGTTCAAGTCAGCCTTAGAGGGAAAAGAAGGTAACAAAAAACCAAGATCAGTTAAATTAATTTGTAAAGACATCGCAGAAGCTTTAGTTGCATTTGCCAATACAGACGGAGGCGAGATATTGATAGGCGTAGAGGACGATTTGAGTATAACAGGAGTTCCACACAGATCAGAACAGATCAATGCTATGCTGGCTGCTCCTGATAATTATATATACGAAGGACAAGAACTGCCTATTGTATATCGCATAAATATTGAAATCGAGGGTAAAAGCGTTTTATTCTTTCAAGTAGATAAAGGAAGTACTGAAATATACCAACTCAGAGATGGAAGGGTACTAAGAAGAAATGAAAAACGCCAAACCGTTCCTGCCAATATAAAAAGAATTCAGTTTACGAGAAACGAAATTAGATCGCGCGAATACGATAGACAATTTGTGGACGGAGCTTCCATATCAGATTTGGACTTTCCGCTAATCCAGAGTCTGGCGGATGATTATATAGATGGACTCACTGTCGAAAGATATTTACAGCAACTTGGACTCGCTCATTACACTACATCTGGGTTGAGATTGACTAGAGCTGCGCTGCTATTATTTAGCAAAGATATTCAGCGATGGCATCCTCGTTGTCAAGTACGCTTCATAAAAATAAATGGTGTTGAGCTTTTATCTGGCGAACAGTATAATGTGATTAGCGATGAGTTTATGCAAGGGAATATTTATGAATTGGTATTCAAGGCATGGGAAGCCATGCGTCCTTATTTGGCTTATAAGACAGAATTTGGAGAAGAAACAAAATTTGAGCAAAGATATATTTATCCAGAAGCTGCTTGTAGAGAAGCGATATTAAATGCCATTGCTCATAGAGATTACAGCAATAATAACGGAATTGAGGTTCACATTTTTAATAATCGCTTGGAAATAAAAAGCCCAGGCGCGCTATTATCTACTTTAACGATACAGGATTTAGAAGCACTCGATAATCGACACGAATCAAGAAATGTCAAAATTGCCTACACGCTAAAAGTAGCCAAGCTAATGCGAGAAATGGGAGAAGGTATGAAAAGAATATTTACCTTGATGGGGGAGTATGAACTGAAGAAACCAAAACTATATTCTAATGCAGTTTGGTTTACGGTCACTTTATTCAATAAATCTGTGTTTAGTTCTATTCAACTCGAATATTTAAGTCTATTTTCAAAATACCCATTGAGTAGATTTCAGAAAAGAATTATTGTAGCGGGTATGAATGCCAAAGAATTGTCTCCGAGTGATATTTACAAGGCACTCAGTACGAAAGACAGGAACACTTACGACAGAGAGTTTACTCAGTTGAGAAAATGGAATTTGCTATCCCAAATTAGAACAAATGCTCAAGCAAATGCGCGCTCTAAGAAAAATAGTATTCCAAAGCAAAAAATCGCTCGATTCAAGGTCAATATTCCTAAATAAGATTTAGTCGTGTACGAAGTTTTTAAATAAAAAAAATTAAATCTGAATAAAGCTCCTGAAATCGCTCAACAAGTATGTCTAACAAATCTCTGTGGACGGAAACACAAATTTTTCCTGATTTTTTGAAAAAAAATCAGGAAAAATTTGTGTTTCCGTCCGAAGAAAAAAACTTGAGCATACTTGTTGAACGATTTTTAAGCGCTATTCAGCATTGCTTTGAACTAAATGTTAAAAATTTCAAGACTTCGTACACGC
>JBCCRX010000156.1:0-13924 GCA_039201015.1 Bacteroidota bacterium
CTGGACCATTGGTAGAAGCAGTACCTACGACCAAACTGTCTTTGATCAGTTCATAACTCATGCTGTCTATCGCTGTCGTATCAGTGACTACAATCCCTATATCATTCACGATAGCACTACAATTTCCGCTAGATAGATTTATCACCGTATCATTGCGACAAATCACTTCGACAGAAAGTACCTCTACTTCTACGGTGATGCTACAATTATCCACATTGCCATTGGTGTCATCTACCAACAAATCAACTGTCGTTGTTCCTACTTTAAAGTTTTCATTAGCGAGTTCAGATAGATTAAATCCAGCACCTGTGGTTGCACCAGAAAGAATATAAGAATAAGCAAAACTATCGCTACAATCATCTTCGGTTGAGATCATAGAAAAATCGACCATTGTCACTGTATCTGTAGTAGTCGCTTCAATGACACCTGGACAGATGATGCGAGGCGAAATATTGTCGATTATTGTGATATTGAAATCACAGCTTTGGGTATTGCCGAAAGTATCCCGAATTTCGTATGTCACATTGGTTACTCCTGCATTGAGGAAAGTACCCGATAAACTCTGAATGCCCGCTCCTGATAAAGTATCTACATTGTCGCCACTTAGATAAATAAAAGTAGAATCAATCAATCCAATATCTGCAACGGTGACAATAGGATCAACATTTACTGCTTGTCCTTCGCAAGCAGCCCCTTCATTCACGTTGATAGTCGTATCTTCTGGACACTCTAGCGTAAAAGGAATAATGGTAATATCAAATTCACATAGCCCTACGTTACCGGAGGCATCTATTCCTTCATAAGTTACTGTGGTTGTTCCAGGTGGAAATAAGTCACCTGAATTAAAATTATTGGTAATACTAATGCCTGGACAATTATCATCAAAGTTGGGAGCATCCCAAGCGGCAGCGACACCATTGGTTGCCGTTGCGTTGTTTGCAATTATGGTTTGATCATCAGGGCAAGGAGTGGTAGCTACTACGGTAGGTACTATGGTATCTACCACGATCACAGGAAAGGAATCTTTTGTTACATTACCCGCTTGATCGGTCAGGGTATAAATGACAAATGTAGTCCCTACTTCAAATAATGTGACACCATTCTCTACGGGATTCCCTTCATCATCCGTCACTTCTACGACTACATCTCCCGCACCACAATTGTCGTCAATGGTAGGTTCTTGCCAAGTAGTAGCAAAATTACATTGCGTTCCAGCCGTGGTATCGCGTATTTCAGAGTTGAAAGGAAAAGCAGAAGTGAATACAGGTGCTTCGTCGTCGGAACTAGCGACGGATCCAGGAAGAAAAGTACGAGGCGTGGTTTGATTTAAGACCCTGACTCTATTTGGAAGAAAGACAGTTCCTGGCTGTTCTTGTATCACTACTGGATTATCAGAAGACAACTCTCCAATAATGTCAAATGTAAAGGAATAGAGTGTATCATTATCTGGAAAATTGACAGACGTTGGAATAGCTGCCGACCACGAAAAGCGCAACTCGCCAGCATTTATTGTATTGACATCTCCTATATCATTTCCTCCTTGTAATAGTGGATTAATGAAAGAAGTTTGATTGAAAGCCAGCATCATGGAGTCCCAGGCTATAGACTGCTGTATGGAGGTAATACTATCAAAATTTTGAACCGTAACGTGTACACTTACCTGAGTAGCTCCACAATCTACCAGTTCATCACTCACCTTTATAATCAATTCATCTGAATCTGGGTCTTCGTCTAGTATTTCTACGAAAAAACTGCAATCAGACGATACGTTACCCGAAACATCTCTGAAACTGTAAGTGATCGTACTGACACCAAGTGGCAAAACATCGCCTGCTTGTACATTGACGATGGTATCTTGAATACCACAATTATCGGTCACATTGGGAATTGTCCACGGGAGATTGCTTGGCACGGTGTAGGAAGTAGCCAAAGGCGCAATAATTTTTATCGTATCTGTGCTTGCTGGACAATTGTTGATTGTAGGAGCTTCTGTATCGTTACCGCTCCCAATAATATCAATATTAGCATTGACGGGTGTATAATCTACATCGTTTGCGGATAGTTGATTGATTAAATTAGCAGGAGAAGTTACATTGGGCGGACGTTCATTTTGTGGAAGCTCTCTGAGCAAGACGCTGGAAGCTGTTGCGCCTTCTGCAATATCAAATACTAAGGTGTAAAGAACGTCGCCATTTGGTACAGTTGTACTATTTCCTGACCAAGCAAAAGAAATCGTTGCACCAGAGGACTTTACAGTGATGGGATTTGATCCACTGGCGGCTAGACTAGCATTTGGAATGTTGGTGATTTGCACATCGTCTAAAACAAGACTGTCCCAAGCCAAAACGTGTGATACTTGCGTGACGTCTATGAAATTATTTGCGATAATGTTTACTGTGACCGTAGTATCTCCACATTCGACGGGTTCTTGTGTCACTGTGTAGGCAGGCATCGTGGCTTGCGAATCTGCTCGAAAAGTGAAAAAGCAAGTATCACTATTCATCGCCGCATCTGTGAAGGCATAGAAGAACTCATTATCTACATCCACCGCAATTTGATCGCCAATATTGAAATTAGTCGTCACAGTAGGCGTTCCGCAATTATCGGTAGCAGTAGGGGCAGTCCAAGGCAACGGACTAGGAAGTGTGTAGAAATTGCTTCCCTGAGTTGCAGCTACAACAATCGGAGCAGCCTCTAATGCCGCACAACCGTCAATGCTAGGTGCATCTGTATCTTCTGCCATCAGGGTGATATCAAAGCCATCATAATCAACAGGCTCCGAGGCAAGACTGCCAGGAACAGATAGCACATTTCTTGGTCTTATCAACTCCATAGGACGCTCCTCTTCTGGAAATTGACGCAAGCCAGTACCACTTGATATATCACCTACAACATCAAAAATAATGCTATACAGTGTATCCCCGTCGGCAATTGGCTGAGGCAAATTATTATTAAATTGAATCCAACTGAATCCCAAGGTGTTTGATGTAGTAGCAGAAAATAAAGAAGCTGATATGTTAGGAACTATATCAGTATTGAAGTTTCCTAAACTGCTGCTGCCTGCTAAGCTAGACATATCGGCCATATTCGCACCAGTCCTGTCAATCCTTAAGACTGTGGAATCCCAAGTTAGCATGTGTGAAATACCAGTGACGCCACCAATTGGAAAGTCATTTGCTGTGATATGAACCGTTATGGTGGAAGCATCACAAGCAAAAGATTCAGGAAGCGCATCGATTGAAGGGGTTTGGGCATTCGTCTGAAAGGCTAGAAATAAACTAAGGAACAGACTGGCAAAGACATAGAACGGCTTACGGTACATGTTCTTCATTATATGTTCGACGATTTGGATAAAAGTAATTCTGGCTGCTGGCATTTAGCCAACAAAATTACATAAAATGTAGGTAGGAGAAAGCGTTTTTGTGAGAACTAGGGAATGAAACGAGAAAGTAAAATGGCAATTAAAATTGAAAAACTAAATGTTGTTTGTAAGCTTTAAAATTTCAAAATAGGCATTTATTCTTTCCATGTTCATCATGGACTTGCCGAAAAGGGCATTGCAAAACTGGAGCAAAGTTTGGACTCAGTTTGTGAGTTTCTTAAATCGGTTCCAGCATTTGGACAAATAACGATTCAGCAAGGCATTGCCAAAGTTTTCTGACTTTAACCTTACCTTTAAAAATCTAAACGATCATTTAATACGAGATCAAATCATCGTTTTTTTTCTATTTTTTTACTAGCGAGCTGTGGGTAATCCAAGCTTTGATGTAGAGTAGTACGATGGTTTTGGGCTTTGGTTTCTTAATTACTACATATTAATAAAAATTCAATGGGATACAAAAGTAGGATTTTGAGCGTGTTTTGCAAATAGCTGTTTTTTCTATTTTATGCAATAATTTATTGAGCTGTTTAAAAATCTGTTTCTCACTGGAGTATATATTTCAAAAAAATGACCTGTGAAAGCGGCTCATTGATTTTTTTGACGCCTTTCAGAAAAGCAAAGGGCGAAAAAATCTTTCGACTTTTTCGCCCTTTGTACCTGTAATCAGTATCTAATTTTTCCTACTAGATAATTTTGGCTCATGTGCAATACATACGAATTTTTTCTGCGAAAAAATTCGAGAAGGCTTGTGGACAGAGATAAAATTTCAAAAATTATTAATTTTTGAAATTTTATCTCTGTCCAAGAAAACCTTTTCGTAAATTTTTATGAAGTAAAAACTTACGAAAAAAGCATCTAAAAATTAATATCTATTTAAGTACCTCTACCTATTTATTTTGGCAATAAACCTGTATAAAGTGCTCATTATAAACAATTTAAACAAATCAACAGCTTAAACAAATAGGTTTAATTACTTACTTCACCAGCAATAATTTATCGCTGTATTTCGTATCCGACGTCCGAATGGTATAAATCAAAATACCAGATGCGCCTAGATCGGCTGCATTCAACTCGAATTGGTGTTGACCTGCATCGAATTGGGCATTGGTCTCAAATACCACTCTTCCAGTAATGTCCGTTACCGTCAATTGTACGAGATCGCTTTGGCTCAAACCAAACTGAATGCTCGTTACGTCATTGAATGGATTTGGATTGCTGCCATAGACTTCAAGCGCGCTAGGCGTCGTGTCTTTGCTATCGAACAACAAGACTAAGCTGTAGCGATCCGTTCCGTCGTTGAAAATCAATGAAGGACTTTCTTGACTGATGCTGAACGCATTTTTCAAGCTTCTTGCACTTCTTACTGCTTCAAAGCGAACGCTAATCAAAGCATCCTCTCCCGTCAATTCTACTGCATCAGCACTTGCACCCAATAAGCGAATGCTAGAAGATTCGATCACGACATCCGTTAGACCGGCCGCTTTCAATTTCTCACTTACGATGACTTCGCTTGGCTGTACTAGAGAAGGATCAAAATTCAAGACCGTTTGGAAAGCTTTGACTTGATCGAAATCTCTTAAAGAGAAATCCAATTCGTAGCTTTCTCCTTTCGTAATTGCACGATCTTTTGCCACCATCGGTGCAACTCCTCTGATGACCACACCGCTTCCCGCCGTACAGTCTGGGAATATATCACCCGGTTTCACACCAATGAAATCTACCGGTGCACTACTATTGTAAGTAGGTGTGCTGAAAGAAGTCTGAAGCAGTGCTGCTGCGGTCGGCACGAATGGATTTAGCGTCTGATTGGCATCTACGAATATCCAAGAATTCAAAAAGGCTACGTCCCCTGTATTGATGAACAACAACAACAACTGTGCATCTGCTGCTGTCAAGAAGCCATCTCCATTAATGTCTGCTGCTGCCAATTGATAAGGGCTAATTGGTGTAGCAGTATTTAAGAGCGAGAGCAAGGCAGATAAATCTGCACCATCCACTTCGTAAGTTGTTCCAGAAGGCATGAAACTCGTCAAAGTCGGCGTAATAGTTACCGCAGAACCCGCTGTGATATTAGCAGGGAAGCTATAAGATCCTGTAATATCTGTAAACTTAGTCTGTGTTGGATTAGTGCTATTCAGCGTTACTTGCACATTCTCTACTGGTGCACCACAATACATATACATTACTTGTCCCGAAGCACTCAATGTACCAGAAGAAGAAGAAGATACAGTAATGTTACAGTTCGCGCCACTGAATGGGATACTATTGGAAGGCGAACCAAAACCAGCACTTTGTAAAGCACTACCTGTAATATTCACCGAAATCACATCACCAGGATTAGCTGTTGCTGGTACATCCAATTGGAAAGAAATCAGTGGATCATTGGGTGCAGCACTTACGCCGGATCCCAATGGTACGGAAATCAATACATTGTACGTATTCGGCAATACAGGATCATCATTGAAGCCAAAAATACCACCTTGGCCATTCACATTTGTTGCAAAAGTTCCTGTCAAGCTAGCACTAGGAATATCTACTCCAGCAGGGCCTGTCACTACTACTTGTAAATCTAAAGAAGTAATATTATTGAAACCCGTGCCTGCTAATAGCGTGAAGCTAGTTGGTCCACTACCCACTTGCGTTGGACAACTCAATGTCACATTTGCAGGTGTAGTTGCTCCTAAAGTAATGATAGAAGACTGTGTCAAGCAAGAAGTTTGTCCTTGAACGACTATGGTATAAGTGCCTTGTGGGAGTCCAGAAATTACAGTTGGATTGTTTGATATATTAACGTTAGGCACTGTACCACTCGCAGGTCCAGTGTAAGTTACATCATACAACTGTGTCGGTGTACCTGCATTCGGTGTAATGGTCACGCTAATAGACCCATCTGATGCTACATTAGAAGAAGCTGGAACGCCCGTCGTAGAAACAGAAAATGGCGGTGTGGTGGGCGCATTTACCGTTACGTTGCTGGTTCTGGTTTCTAAAAGGGTTGTGGTAGAAGTTGCCGTTGAACTCACAGGAATGGTCGTGAAATTACAGTTTGTAACTCTGAGAATTTCAACACTCACTGATTTTACAGCCCCTATATCTCCACAATCAAAAGAGATAGAGGGATCGTTGTTGTTCGCTAAACCAGCCAACTGAATATTTGGTAGTTCAACTTCGTAGAAACCTCTATCTTCAATAGGATTTCCGAAAGCATCCGTACTCTTAATGACTAGCTCAATACAATTAGGAACATCACAAAGATTAGACAAAAATTCTTCAATATCATCTTTGCTTGCAATGTCTAGATAATCTACACTCGCTGTACCACTATTTCCGATAGACGTACCAAGGAAAGCATTAAAGTTCAAAGGCTCGTCCGTTTCACTCGTTGTGACGCTGACATTCAAGTTAGAGACATTGTTGGAAGGATCTGTAAACGAAATAGTTACTGTATAGTTTCCGCTTACAGGCAATGGAATCATCGTATTTCCTCCGAATAAAACACCATTGAAACCAGGCACTGGTACAGTTGCGCCAAAGTTATTGACCGTCGTAATATTATAAGAAATTGTGACAAATTGGTTAGCTGCACAATTATCCAAGAAAGTGGTATTGATATCTAATACTGGCATACAATTAGGATCAACGATATTGATGGTGCCAGGAATCATATAGTTCTTGATATTAGGAGACAACAAAGTTGCCATAGTTTCTCCCATTAGCTGTGGTGTGTAACCCAATCCGCCACCATTGATAGTAACGACTGCGCTAGAAACCGTAGGAGCTACTTTATCTCTAATTGGATAAATACGCTGTGCAATAGAGCGGAATCCACAATTGTCTTCAAATACCCAACGTTTCAACAAGTCATAATTGTAAAACTCTGGATCATCTGGACCATAAAGCAGTGGATTATCGTCTTCATCATTGATAGAATTCGTGGTCGATGCTGGAACGGTGACAGGAGCACTAGGCGCACCTGGCGCTACGTAACGAGGCGTATCCGAAGCATCATCAAAAAAGTTGGTACCCATGGTGTTGTCATCATCACCGAAGTCACCATCACCACCATAATCAAATAAATCATCAATACCTCTACTGGTAAAGATGTCGCAATTATCTTCTGGTGAAGGCGCAAATCCATCTAATGTATTGATTTCACTACAATCAAAAAAGTCAAGCGATGCCGTGTAGATAAATACAGGGAAATTGAAAGTAGCTCCTGGAGAAGTCTCTGTCTGCACTAACGTACCTATAGTATTGGTATAGTCTGGTGTTGCATAAAACATATTATTCGTGTAAATATTTCCTCCAGCACAAGACAGAGAAGTAGTTGGCTGAGGGGTGACCGCCACTGTACCTGAATTCAAGAAGTGAGGAGAACCAGCATCCTGAACGAGAATATTACCACCAGCACAGTTGCGATAATCATCTACAATATCGATGCGCTGATCCCAGACCGCAGAATTACCAAACTGGTCGGTTACTGTCCAGCGTCTTTCTACTTCTTTACAGTACCTAATGCGTCCATTATTGTTAGCAAAGTCAGTCGCATCCGTACCATATATATCTCCTCTTCTAGAAAAGTCCATAAAATCAGAGAAGACTACGGTCGTTGGGCCACCGCACAAATCAGGTGCATCGTTAAAATCTGGGTTGTCATTATAATTATAAACTGTATTGCCATTACCCGTTCCCATTGCCACAGTTGAATTACCGAAGCCTGCTGGCAGCGTAGTAAAATTATCGTAGAAATCATTGTATATGACACTACCCGATGCCACTAGAGTATTATTATTTGGATCAAAAGGGACGCCTGGACCACCCGTATTAGGGTAATCTCCAATTCCATTACCGTCTGCATCAGCATCCAAATAGCCTGTACCAGGTCCCCAAGTAGTTACATCTTGTAGGTCGATGGGAGCAGTTGAACCAGGTCCACCGATGTATGGATTGGTACTTTCTGTACAATACAAGGCGCGAATTTTACCTGGATTTGCACTAGCACCACCCAATCTAGTAGGACTATTTGCAGTATTATTAACGCCTGCTAATGGGGTAGTAGCTGTTGTATTCGCCGCGTCGCCATATCTCGGATCTCCTACGATATCAGAAGGTCCGTTATCTAGCACAATTAAGCCTGGAGCTGTTGCACATATATCTTTGTCAAAAGGTCCCATAATGACAGGAGGAGACTTTTCTTGTACACTCACGATGCGTAGGGCACGATAGGTGCTCACTGGAGAACCAGGAAATTGATAAGTACTTACACCACCAACCACTGGACTGGGAGTACTGCGAAAGAAAATGAAGGTGTTCATCTCCGCACCCGCAAATAGATTAGAGCAGTTGCCAGGGAAGTAGTCACATCCATAATCAGGTTGATTGGGAAAAGCTACTCCTGCACTACCTGCGCCACCTACATCTGAACAAGTAGAACTTGGATTCACACCCGAGGGATAGCCTGGGATACCCAGCACGCCATCCAAATCCGAGCCATCAAATATAACTGAGCTTGAGGAAGAAACACTCAAATCCTCGACGCCAATAAACTCTCCATTCTGATTAAAATATTCAATAATATTACAGCCTGGAGGCGTAAATCCAATATTTAAAAACTCTAGGCGTTCTTGACAACCCGATTCTATAGAAATGATTACATCCATGTAAGGAATTAAGCCACTCCCTAAGGATGGAGGTAGATTCACTGTTGGTAGAAAGGGTGCGTTTTCGGAGGGATCTGCAGACCAGCCAAAAGTACAACCAGGTTGTGCATGGATCGTCCCCATGTAGATGAAAGAAAATAATGGTATCATGAGCAGATACCGCACTAAGGGTCCTAAGTTCTTCATAGGAAAATGATTTAAGTTTACGTAAAAATTAATTCGTTCTCAAAATTTGGTTTTAGGATTGGATGAAAAATGAAAAATATGCGTTTAGGCAAAAGGAAAGTGTTATCAACAGAAATACGCTTGAAGGCATGTCGCAGGTAGGACAAGTTCATTTACATTAAGTTCACAACACTGTATTAGTCTGAGTTCAATAATAAGTCCGCCTATGGCTGACAGGTTTACATTTTTTAGTGTTCGATTTTTCTTGAAAGCATATATTTTACAGGATATATAAGCTTTTAACCAAAATCGAACAATGTAAACCTGTCGGTCCTCTAGCTGATTTTATTATTTTACGTCTCTCATGAGTATCACATACACTAAGGTAGGTGAATTCACTTTTAAAAAGGGAGTAGATTTGATAGAAATCCAAAACCTTAACTTTTCTATTTTGCGTTTTGGATATAGTAGATGAGACTTGATAATTTGCTTTTTATAGCTTAAGTACCTCATTCTATTTAAACCACTAAGGCACAAAAGAATGATAACTACTTACAAATAAAAAAGGGGACAAATTATAACTTTGCTTTCTTATTGCATGGTATATACTAATAATGTGTTAAAAAGATACAGTAAAAGTATATATTTTTTCCAAAATTTTCATACTCTGCTAATGTAAAATAATCATTTATCGTAATATATACCGCATATATGGTATTATTTATATTAAAATAAATTTTAATGTTATGAAACAAATCACTTTTATTACATTTCTTTTCACTTTGACACTGTTAGCAGCTTGCAATGGCGAGCAAGCAACGGATACAGCAACAGAAACCACGGAAACATCTAAAGAGACGCTAAAAACTATGCTCGAATTGGTGTGGGAAAGCGATACCCTGCTCTCCACTTGCGAATCTGCTTTGTATGATGCAGCTTCTGGTCTTATTTATGTCTCTAATATTAATGAGAATCCTTGGGAGGACGACGGCAACGGCTTCATTTCTACGCTCGACACGGATGGAAATATTCTGGACCTTAAGTGGGTAGAAGGTTTGAGCGCGCCCAAAGGCATGGGTATCGCTGATGGCAAATTGTACGTAAGCGACAACAGTAGCCTCGTCGAAATTGATCTATCGGAGCAGAAAATCATCAATCGCTATGAAATTGCTGATAGTCCAAACTTAAACGATGTCACTGTGTCGGCGGAGGGTGATGTTTATGTTTCGGGTTCTGCTTCTGACGCCATTTATGTTTTAAAAGACGGACAGCTTGAAACAGTGATTGAATACGATTTTGGTCGCTTGAATGGTTTATTGCATCGCCCCGAAGGTTTGTACTACGCCTCTTCGGGCAGTTCCAATTTTGGCATCTTGGATACAAAGACCAATACACCCAAAGTGCTTGCCAGTGAAATCGGGAATGGCGACGGCATTATTCTTTTGGATAATGGCGACTTCGTAGTATCAAGCTGGAAAGGACAGGTCTTTTACATCAATTCTTCAGATTGGACGCCAGAAAAAATATTGGATACCGAAGCACAAAGCATGAATGCAGCGGATATTGGTTATGTGACAGGCAAAAATCTCTTGATTGTGCCTACCTTTTTTGGGAATAAGGTGATGGCGTATCGAGTGGTGAGGAGTTAGTAATGCGAATAAGGGGTGAAACTTTATCCTGCGATTTTAAGGGTCAGCGTGAAGATTTACTAAATCTTTGAAATTTAGCAAATCTAAATCACTGCTTATCAACGCCTAAGTATTTTTACCTATTATTCGCACTAGTGGTTCAAGTCATAAGTAACTGACAATTAGCAAGCTTGCCGTTATGACGTTTAAGGCGATTTAAAAGTGTCAATTAATTCGGTATAGTCGCACTAGGAGCTAAAGAATAGGCGATATTTTTGAGTGTGTCGCCTATTCTTAGTTAAGTGGTATGCGAAGCTGTTTTCATGCCAAATAAAGGACGAATCCACCTTATGCGTCTCGTGATTTCAAAAAGCAACCAACTGCCCAAAAAAGTGCCTAGCACTAGGAGTAAAAATTTGGGTAGAAAGCTCCAATTGACATCAAGCAAATAGTAAGCAATGATAATCGTGATCGTTTGGTGAAAAATGTAGAATGGATAGACGGCTTCGTTGAGATAGCGTAAACTGCGGCTGGATCGATTCAGATATACAGCAGCATAGCCAACCAAAGCCAATATCCATGACCAGGAGTTGACTACTTTGATAAGTGCTTCTGTAAAGTGAATATAGATATTGTCCTCAAAAAAATGCGTGATGAATAGCAAAAGTGCGAATCCAAGTAGTCCTAGCAACAGGGCTTTTGATTTGATGTAATCTAGCTGTTGCCAAAAAGTTTCTCCTATCGCAATGAATAAAAAACCGTAGAAGAATAGGATTAGGAAATTGATGATCGTAAACCAATCACCAATCAAAGCATGTGTGACGGGAAAGAAAGGCTCTAGCAACGCCTCTGCCAAAAATAATGGAAAAACGAACCAATAGAATCCATAATTTTGTCGAATCAATTTCCTAATCCAATGCAAAAAGGAGGCTTCTGGATGATTTCTTAGATAAATAAATACAGGAGATAGTAAAAGGGAATAAATCAATAGATAAGGTAAAAACCACAAATGATGCCAACTGATATTGCCTTCAGGATACACACCTTCAAAGGCAGTGGAAGCATAGTAAGACCAATAATTGCCTACAAAGTCGCCCGTTGACAATCGCTCAACATAGACCTGCGGTGGCACCACAAGCAACATTCCTACCAAGAGCGGAATGCTTAACCGCTTGAATCTTTCTAGCCTATACTGCTTGCCGCTGCGCCAAGAAAGTGCGAAACGAGTACCCATGCCCGAAATTACAAACAGAATCGGCAGTCGCCACTGATTGACGAACCACATTGGATAGCGCAAAGCGTCGTAGGTTTCTGGGTTTTTGATGTGCCAATCCCAAGGCACAAAAAACATACCAACATGGTAAAAAATGAGTAGTCCAAATACAATTACTCTTAGCCAATCTAGATCGTAGCGTCTAATTTTCTTTGTCATATCGCTAATATTATTTCCGACAAAGATGAAATAGATGTAGGCACAAAATCCAATAAAGACAGGCGTTTCAGGTTCAAAATTGCAATTCAGAACTTTTTCTTTAGGCATTTAGCATCAGTCTCAAATAGTCAGACATAATAGACCTACATCTAATATTTTATAAAACCTGATCGTGAATATTTTACGTCTAACTTTTCACTTAATTTGCAGTCGTATTTTTTCTTGTATTTGCAACTTTCACATACTGCGCTGGTGTCATTGCCACTTCTTTTTTAAACGCAGCGTAGAAAGCAGATTTGGATTTAAAACCTACGCTTTCTGATATACCCGCAATGCTCAAGTGCGCGTAGTCCTCGCTGAGCAATCTTTTTTGGGCTTCTTCTACTCGAAAGCGATTGATAAATTCATTGAAATTGATTTGCAATTGACCATTGATTGCTTGAGAGATATAATTCGGTGGGACACCTAGCTGCGTTGCTAAATCTTTTAGCTGGCAGTCCGTTTGCAGATAATATTGCTCTTGCTGCAAGAAAGTTTGGATGCGATGCAGCAAGTCGGAAGGCGGATATTTCAAGCCCGAAGTATCGTATTTATCAGCAAGCCACGAATTGCCGAAAAATTGAGATTCGGACATCAAAATAAAGCTGACTAGGTACTGACACGCGCCTGCCGTGAGAATGATAAAATGGTCGCCCAAATCCGCTTTATTGTTGATATAGACAGCGGTTGCCACCCCCACTACTGCTAGCATAATGAATAGAATATTTTTGGAGAACAATAAGCGATTGAATTTGAAAGTACTAGAAGTCGTGGACTTCGATTGACTGTACTTCCAGACAATCCGTATGCAAAGTGGCAAATAAATGGCATAACTAAATAGTATGATAAACCTCCAGTAATCTTGGATTCGTTCGGAAAACAAAAGCATTGGCGATAATTCGAATGGCGGTCGAGCTGAGTGCGGATGAAAAGCAGCGATGTAAGCATTCAATTTGACTGCTTCTTCCTGAAAATAATAGCCCAATTGAGAAAGAAGGTACAGTGCGGGCAGCAGAAAATGTATCCAACTGGACTGAAATCTGATTACTTCTTTATTCAATGCACCGAGTAGAAAAAAATACAAAAGTGGACCGAGCAGTATGACCAAAACCTCGGTCGTATCGTTTAGCCAAAGCACGTATTTCATTATGCCTGTATAGCACAAATAGACATCAATGCTAATTAATGTAACTAAGAGTGCAAAAAAAGCCAACATTCGAAGGGGCTGTTGTTGTTTGCTTGTTCGCATGAAAAGCAGAACACTCAAAAGCATTCCTTGTAGGATGCCACACATCATCAAGGTGGAGTTTAAGTCATGACGAATTGATATTTGATCCAGTAATTCTTGCATACTCGAGTTGATATTTGGTCCTGGATGATTTTATTTGATCAGCATTACTTATGGAAACTCACGTTTATCTTCAAATCATATGGGCGTCACGCCTTAGGCGGACAAGTCGAGCCCATATGGTTTGACCAAGGTTTTTCGTACATTGCACTACGATAAAAAATGTAAACAAAAAGTGAAAAGGCCTAAATTTGCAAAAACCGTGTGGGGCAAAAATCGAAAGGTTTTTAACCATTAAAGGTCGTCCTTAATCTTGATTTAGACTCCACA
>JBCCRX010000157.1:0-13895 GCA_039201015.1 Bacteroidota bacterium
ACTGAAAAAGGGTTGGTTGCGAGGCATACGGCATACCGTGAAACCTTCGATTTCTATGAATTGGTCGCCTGATTATACCTCTGGTCGCTTCGATTACGAAGAATCCTATTTTGAACAAGTTGCAGTAGATAGTTTCGTAGAACGCACTTATTCTCCCTTTGCGAATAGCCTCTACCGAGCGCCGACGGGCAGGCGGCGAATGGCATTGAGCTATTCATTAAATAATATCTACGAAGCGAAATTTTTCTCTAAAAAAGATTCGACGACTAAGAAACTGAAGCTCTTTGATAACTTCATCGTGGGCGGAAACTACAACTTTGCCGCCGATAGCTTGAACTGGAGCGATATTTCTGCGCGTGGCGTCACGCGTTTCTTCAAAGGTATCACGACCTTACAATTTGCAGCCAATTGGAGTCCTTATGCCATTGATAAAAACAGACGAAAGATCAATACATTTCATTTGAATACGGCGGGCGGTGCGCTCTTGCGTTTTGATCGAGCTAATTTGAGAATCAGTACCAGTCTCTCGGTTAAACAAATTCGAGATTTATTTAGTGGAGAAGGTGAGGAAGATTCGGGTTTCAATCAAGGTACACGCATCGGTGGGGAAACGGCTGATTTAGACGAAGACCGAACCATTGAGCGCGTGCAAGATTATGAAAGTTTGGGCGATTGGTTGAGGCAATTTCGGATTTCGCACAATTACGCCATTGATTATCAGCAGCAATTTGATGGCAGCGACACCTTACTCGTCCGTACCCACAACATCAATATTCAAGGGAGCATCCAGCTTTCTCAAAACTGGAATCTCTCGGTCGGTAATTTTGGTTACGATTTCAAGAACAAAGGTTTTTCTTATCCTTCTTTTGGTTTTGCGCGCGACCTGCACTGCTGGCGATTGAGTTTTTCTTGGCAACCAACCCGAAATGTTTATACTTTGACGTTAGGCGTGATAGATACACCACTTGATTTTATTAAGCTGCCGAGTATTCGAAATCAAGCCGATGGGCAGTTTCAGGGCTTTTGAGTGAAAGCGCATTGCATTCTATAATTTTGCGAGCATGAAAATTAAGATATACAGTACACTTTTTTTCCTACTACTTATTTGTGTGTCCTGCGAACGTCTATTCATGGAAGAACCCGAGCTAAGTGCAAAGGCTATTTTTGATGAAGCTTGGACATTTGCTGATCGGGAGTATTCTTTTTTTGAATTCAAAGAGATTGATTGGCAAGAGCAATACGAGCAATATTTGCCTCGTGTTGATTCCGTTAGTACGAGCGAAGAATTATTTGAAGTCATCGCAGACATGCTTTATGAACTGAGAGATGGACACGTTAATCTACGCGCTGGCTTTGATCGAAGTCGCAACTGGCGCTGGTTTTTGGATCATCCTGTTAATTACGATTATGATTTATTAGAACGCTCCTATTTTAAAGAAGAAGAACAGTTTGTCGGTCCTTTTATCGTCTATGATTTTGAAGATGTGGGTTATCTGCACTATCGCAGTTTTTCTTTTGATTTCAGCAATGCTTCTTTGACTTATATCATCAATAGATTTAAAGATCACAAAGGCATCATCATCGACATTCGAGATAATGGCGGCGGCTCCAGCGGCAATGTTGGAAAAATTGCCAACCGATTTACGGATGACCGAGTACTAGCGGGTAGAGAACGCTTCCGCAATGGTATCGGACATGATGATTTCTCAGATTGGGAAGCAGCTTACATCGAAGCCTACGAGCCCGAAGAAACTCAAGACAGTGTGCTTTATCGCTTCACCAAACCAGTCGTGCTGCTAACGAATCGTTCTTGCTACAGTGCTGCTAGCTTTTTTACACAATACATGCGCGAATTACCCAATGTCACTACTATGGGCGATTGGACGGGTGGTGGTGGCGGCGGTCCTTCTTTCACAGAACTTGCCAACGGCTGGATATTACGCGTTTCTAATACCCAATTTGAGTCGCCCGAAGGTTTCATCATTGAAGATGGTATTCCACCCGATGTACGAATCGATTTGGAGAAAACCGATCAAGACCAAGGAAAAGATACTATCTTGGAAGCGGCATTGGCTTTGCTGAGGAAGTAAGTGACGAAGATGAGGTCAAGTAGGCAAAATTGATGTGTTGTTGACAATTAGGCGTGTACGAAGTTCCATTTTTTGTTTTTCGCCTCGCTTCGCTCGGCGAAAAATGGTGGGGTTTAGGGGGCAAATCAGCCTAAAAGGCTGATTTGCCCCCTAAAAATCCCTCTGAGGCGCGAGCGAAGCGAGTGTAGAAGTTAAAGTAAGAAGACTTCGTACACTCCTAGTTGACAATCAAAGGGTCATGAAGGGAAATTGGAAATAATTTGTCAAGTTTAAACGCTCACAAAGAACTGGTTATTAAACATTTAACCTTTTGGCAAAGGTAATCGTTACATTGCTGGACATTTTTAAATTCGAAGAACAGAAATGTCATTTTTATGCTCAAAATTCGGATGTATTTTTAATATTTGGATAAAAAATGACATTTCTAGCCACCTTCAAAAGCGGGGAACACTTAGAATGTCTAGTAGTGTAGGTAATCGTAACGCATCAACGCTAATGAATTTATTCATTCTTCCACTGCCCCGTAAGCAATAAAATAAGGATTTAATAGATTTTCTTTATTGTATTGCAAAGGTGCGTGGGTGTCTCGCGCAATGACTTTTCCACCTGCTTCTTCCAATACGATTTGTGCTGCCCCTGTGTCCCACTCCATTGTTGGCGCGAGGCGCGGATAGACGTGTGCACCACCTTGTGCCAATATCAAAAATTTCAAGGAACTGCCTTTGGGAACACGCGTAGGTTCATCCAATCCATCTACAAAAGCTTGCGTTGCTTCATTCAAGTGAGAACGAGAACAGACAACGCCCAATCCTTTGTCTTTTAAGCTAAAACTATTGGCATTCAATGCAGTACTAGTTCCGTTTTTCACCAGATGTGCTCCTTCTCCTTTCACTGCCCAGTACAAGTCATCGCTAACGGGTGTATAAACAACGCCTAGCACAATACTACTTTTATGAATCAAAGCAATATTAACGGTAAACTCTCCATTGCGTTTGATAAATTCTTTTGTGCCATCCAATGGATCCACTAACCAAGCATATTCAAAATGTCGGCGTTCTTCGTATGGAATGGCTTTGTTTTCCTCTGAGATAATGGGATGCTGCACACTCAATGCCTCCAAGCCATCGCATATAACTTTATTGGCTTCTCGGTCTGCACGTGTGAGGGGCGAATCGTCCGCTTTTTGCTCCACTCCAAAATCGGCAGTATTGTAAATATCTAAAATGACTGCACCTGCTGCTTTCGCAATAGTGCAAACTTCTTTTGCTAGTGGTACTAAGTTCATGCTTCAATGATTTTAACTGAAATGCTATTTTTTATTTATTCTATCAATTTCGCCGCAAAGGAACGTGAAATAATTAAATTTACATTGTTCGGGCTTGATTGAAAATAGATATAGCCTATAAAGTATTTCATGACCGTGCACTTCTATTAAAATCTGATCGAAGACTTTTGAAGTTTGGTTTCAAGCTAAAGAGCAACGCTCAAAACAGTTCGAGTTTTTATATAATATTAACCTTCAAAAGTCTAAAATTTCGTTTTAAAAAAGTGTGCGGTAGCAAATAAAATATCTGTTTTCAATGAAAACCGAACACTAAAAGATGTAAATTTACTTATTGAACTCAGACCAAAGATATAAATTTGTGGCATTCTCAATTCAGGACATCCACAAATCTATTTCATCTTTCTTTCTATGAAAAAAAAAGTACTCGTAACGGGTGGTACGGGCTATATCGGCAGCCATACGGTCATTGATCTGATTGATAATGATTTTGAAGTGATTAGTGTGGATAATTTCATCAATTCGGCTCCCGAAGCCTTGGATAATATAGCTGCTGTGACGAACGTAACCGTGCGCAATTATGCAGTAGATTTAGTGGAATTGGAAAACTTAAAAATTGTCTTCGAAGCAAACAAAGATATAATAGGAATCATCCATTTCGCTGCGCTGAAAAGTGTCGGAGAATCCGTCGAGCAACCTTGGAGGTATTTTCACAACAATTTAAACGGACTGCTTAATATCCTTAAATGCGCTGAAGAATTTGATGTGCCGAATTTGATTTTCTCTTCTTCGTGTTCCGTTTATGGCAATACAAATGCCTTGCCTGTGACCGAAGAGACGCCCATGCAAGAAGCGGAATCACCTTATGCACGAAGCAAGCAAATGGGAGAACAGATTTTGCAAGACTATACCAGCGCCCATCCAAATTTCAAAGCGATCTCTTTGCGCTATTTCAATCCAGCGGGTGCACACGAAAGCGCGAAGATTGGAGAATCGCCTACCAGCAATGCCACCAATCTAGTACCCGTCATCACGGCTACGGCAATGGGAAAAAGAGCGCAATTAATCGTTTTTGGGGATGACTACGAGACCAGAGACGGCAGTTGTGTAAGAGATTACATTCATATTATGGACTTGGCGAACGCACACACCAAGGCACTAGAATTTCTGATCGGAAACAACAACCAGCACAATTACGAAGTCTTCAATGTTGGATTAGGAGCAGGTGCGACGGTACTAGAGGCGATTCGCGCATTCGAGAAAGTAGCTGGACAAGCCTTGAATTATACCATCGGCGCACGTCGAGCGGGCGATGTGGTTGCCATTTACGCCAATAATGAAAAAGCCACCAACTTATTGGGCTGGAAAGCAAAACGCAACATAGAAGACATTATGCGGACAGCTTGGGCTTGGGAACAAGTAAGATAAGCTGCTGACTAAGCATTCATATTCGAACTAGCCAACTTTTTACTTGGGACTTAAATGCCGTAAAGTATAAATAAAAATAGTACCGTAGCCAACTGCTAACAGCAAGTGAAATAAAATGAAATCGGTTTGTTGGCTTTGAAAACCATAGATGACCGCAACGGTAAAATAGATGGCCAAAATACCTTCAAATATAGTCGTCCAAGAGATTTTATAATTGCGATAATTCGACTTCTTAAAACTATCGCTAATGCCTTGAATATTAAACTTTGGCGTGCGAATGAAGGCAGATTTTTTACCCAAATAACCTTGAATGACCGCTACAGTATTGTGCAAAGACAAACCCATGGAGAGCGAAAGAAAAACGGGAAAGATCAACACAAATTTTAATAATCTTTTCAAAAAGGATTGTTGCTTAATGGCAGCTTGCACATTGGCAACGTAATAAACGGCTGCAACGGAAAGTAAACCTGCTAAAAAGTAGCCAAAATAGATGGTATTAAGACCAATTAAACCCATCAAAAGCAATACAGGTACACTGAAAACACCTGCTGCAAAAACAAATACAAAAATAGTGCTAGATAGTAAATGAAGGCTTGTGTGAAATTTTTTGGAAAGGGATAAATCAGATTTCCAAATGGTCGGTAGCATCTTTTTTGCAGTTTCTGCGCCGCCCTTCATCCAGCGAAATTGCTGCGATTTTAGCCCATTGATATCAGCGGGCAATTCGGCTGGCGAATCAAATTTTTCCAAATATGCAATCTCCCAACCTTTCAATTGCGCACGGATGCTCAAATCCAAATCTTCCGTTAAGGTATCTGCTTCCCAACCGCCCGCATCTTCTATCGTTTCGCGTCGCCAAACCCCTGCTGTTCCATTGAATTGAAGCATATAATTACCCGCCCGTCTGCCTTGCTGTTCTACCGTGAAATGCACATTCAATTGTATAGCTTGCAAACGAGTTAGCAAAGAATAATCTTCATTCAGATGCTCCCAACGGGTTTGCACTACACCGATTTTAGGGTCTTTGAAATAAGGAATGGTTTGCTTTAAAAAATCGAGACGCGGCAAAAAATCTGCATCAAAAATGGCAATGAATTCTCCTTGCGCTTGCGACATTGCCTCCTTCAATGCACCTGCTTTGTAGCCCGTTCTTTTTGTCCGAGTGATTTGTTCAATATTGTAGCCTTTTGTTTGATATTCTAGTACTTTTTTCTTAGTAATATTGATCGTTTCATCCGTAGAATCATCTAGTACATGTATTTCGTAGCGATCTTTGGGATAGTCAAATTGCGCAATTCGATCTATCAGACGCTCTACTACATACATTTCATTATAAACGGGTAATTGGATCGTCACGAAAGGATATTCTTCGGGATTTGTTAAGCTTTCCTTCATCTGTTTACCCAACCGCCAATGATGCTGTTTGTAGTGATACAAAAGCTTGAATTGCAGCACACAATAAACGGTGATGTAAGTCAAAGTTGCAATGTAAATTCCCACAACGAGATAAGCTAGAATCATCATATCTAATGTTGTTCAAATCAGTTTGAAAATAGTCCATAAAATTTTGTAGCCCGCCATGAAAGTACCTTTCACGGTGCCTGAAACTTTGGAAACGCCCACTCTTTTTCGGTATTTAACGGGGATTTCTGTGCAGCGTAATCCTTGCTTGGCGGCTTTCACCTGCATCTCTACCGTCCAACCAAAATTAGTGTCTTCCATTTTTAAGTCCAACAGGCGATCGAAGCGAATAGCACGAAAAGGACCCAAATCCGTGAAATGATAATCGTAAATTAAGCGAATTAGATTAGTGGCGAGCCAATTGCCAAAAATTTGTTGTGGCTGCATCGCACCTGCTTGTAGGTCGCCCAAAGCCCTTGAGCCAATCACCATATCCATGTTTTGCTCCAGAATTGGGCGCACCAAATCAGGCAACTCTTCTGGATAGTCAGAGTAGTCGCCATCTAAAAATACGACAATATCTGGGTATTCTTCTTCCTTTCTGTTCTTTAAATATTCAATGCCTTTCAGACAAGCATTGCCGTAGCCTTTCAGTGGTTGTTGGAGCACTTTTGCGCCATGCGCTCTAGCTACTGATGCAGTATTGTCGGTACTCGCATTGTTGCAGACCAATACATCCCGTACCCAATCTTTAGGGATTTCATCCAATACGTAAGCGATAGATTGCTCTTCGTTATAAGCGGGGATGATGACGTCTATTACAGTCTCTTCTCTTGACAAATTGTTGTTCTTTTGCACAAAAAGTAAGACAAAGGTAAAAGAAATTCATCGCTTGCTTAGTCGTTGTGCCTACATATCGAAGCTTCGGATTGTTTACATTCTATTGGCTGTCGGTTCATTCCGCGCTAAGGTTTGAGTTATTTTTTATCCTTTAGGAAAAAATTATAAGATTCTTAACACCTTTTTAGGAGACAATTGCATTTTGCTTTAGTCTAAGGAAGGTAAAATGAAAAAAGCCAAAACAGTACAGTATATTTTTACTAACAAAATTTTGAGAACTATGAAATACACAAAGCTTTTTTTCTTATTGACTTTTATTTGTTTCACTACTTACATCAGCGCACAAAATGCACAGCAACAAGCTCTAGCAGAAGTGGGTTTGACGGAAGCGGAGCAAAGTGAAATCGAAGCGATTGATGACCAGTTCAAACAAGATGCGAAGGATATTAGGAACAATACAGAACTGGATCGACGAACGAAAGGTAAACAGTTGCGGGCTTTGCAAGAAGAAAGGAAAACGCAGTTGATCGAAATAATGGGAGAGGAAAAATACGCTCAATTCAGAGAAATTGCAGAGCAGAAGCGCAAGTCGAATAAAGAACGCAAAGATGCCGCACTATCTGAACTGAATCTGACAGCAGATCAAGAAAGTAAGATTCAGCAAATCAATCAGAAATTTCGCAAAGCGGGACAAGAACTCAGAAGAGATCAATCCGTCTCTGTGGAAGACAAAAAACAACGTGCCAAAGAGTTGAGAAAAGAGCAAATGGGAGAGATTAAATCTGTTTTATCAAAAGAGCAATACGATAAATACATCGAAATGAAGAAGGAGAAAAGAAGTCAAAAGTAAAGGTATTTTTGTTGAACGGTTTGACCATTTTTTCTTTTTCCATGAAAGGCTAGTGGACGTTTCTAAGATTTCCGAAGTTTTCAAAACTTCGGAAATCTTGGACTTAAATTTCTAGATCGAAGTCTATCTAATTTTATAGCTAAGATATAAGATAAGCAAGTGATTTATAGTCTGGCGTCATCTAATAAATTTCTTACCGCATATTATATTAGAAATCAAACCTAGTAAGCTATTTTTCCCTTTTACTTGAGAAATAAAAATAGCCATGATTGAGTTTATTCAACTTTAATTCATGCACAAAGCTTTAAAAAAATTATTCAAAACCCGAATTTTTATTATGAAGAAGTTAAATCTTAAATTTGTAGCCCTATTTGCATTTGCAGCCTTTTTGTTCACTGCTTGTGAGGAAGACGATCCACTAGGGAGTGGAATAAACACGCCTCCGGGCATCACCTTATCTTCTGGTGCAGGATTGGTGTCAGGCGATGCAGTAATTAATGTTGGCGAATCATTTAAAGTTGAAGTAGTCTTGTCTCCTGGCTCCTCTGACTTGAATACTCTAACTATTTTCGAAGATGGCAGCACAATTAATTTGGCTCGATTAGAAGGAGTGGGTGCTAACCCTGCGCTGCTGTTGGGTGCTAATAAACAGGGTACGACGATAGAAGTAGAAATCTTACCCGATGCTTCTGCTACGGAAGAAGCTTTTTACAGCTACGAATTTAGAGTGGCGGACGATGAAGGAGAAACCAATAGTGTTTTCATTACTATTGAGACGGATATTCCTTTCACAAATATTGAAACAACGATAGAAGATGCCCTATTCAATCAAGCAGGACCTGGTGGTACTGGAGGAATAGATTTGGATACAGGCATGAGTACTGGTTCAAATGATGGGGAAGCAGAATTGCAAGATGAAGGCATTAATAATGGTGCTTCTACGGTAGCAGCGAATTGGAGGCGTCAAATTTCTGGTGCAAACGGCGCAGAAGTGGTATTTGTGGATGATCTAGGCAAAGTAGTAGAAGGCTTAACCTTCGATAATGTGGAATTTGTAGAGCAGATTACAGCCGCTTTCGATGCAGGCATTGCATTAGACGGTGACGATTCAGATTGCGATTGCTCTGATACCACTGATGACGAGGAAGTGAGCCAACCCGTAAATACAGATGATATTTTTGCGGTGCGTAGAGATGGAAGGACTTATTTGGTGCAAGTGACTGCAGTGAATGTCACAGAAAATGATAACAATGATAGCTATCAATTGACTATCAAATATTAGGACAATCGTAGTGTAGAAGTTCCTCATTTTACAAGGAATATTCTCTTGAACGATAATTTTTCGTAATGTATAAAATATAGATTACGAGTATCTTGTCCATAAGTGACTTGGTTTCAGATTTTGCTGGCGTCGAGCCAGCAAAATCTGATTAGGGTTTTCTAAAGGGAACAGAGAGAATTTTTGGAAAAAATTCTCTCTGTTCCCTTTAGAAAACCCTTCCATTTGAATCGGTTCGATGCCGATTCAAATGGAACACAGCTGTAGTCAGCGACTTACACATTAAAGAAAATTATTGCTCAGTAGAATACAAGGATTTATAAAAAACAAAAGCCGTCATTCATTAGAATGGCGGCTTTTCTAATTGCATCAAGGATCATTGCTCTCGCTTCCTCAATGGTTGAGCAACTTACTTTCCCTGTAATTCCAAAATCGGAATCCTCACTTCCACCCGCGTTCCCAATGGACTTTTGGTGATTTCATCTTCTAAGTCAATGATTTGCACAAATTCAAAATCATCTTCATCTCCTTGGTGGAGTAATTGTAGGCGGGTTTCTGTAATTTTTGTTCCCATGGATTTATGTCCTTGATGTTTTGCGCTGGCTTGTTGCAATTCGCTTGCTCGTTTTCGACCTACTCCATTGTCTTCTATAATGCAAAGAATCATATCTTCATTTTCTTCGCACAACTCAAAGCGCACCTCAATCAATCCATTATCTTTAGGACGCAAGCCGTGTTCAATAGAGTTTTCGACATAAGGCTGAATAATCATAGTCGGCACACCGATAATGTCTTCTTCCAATTCATCATCTATATACAGTTTGTAATCCAAACGATCACCAAAGCGCAGCTTGGCATTGATTTCCATGTAGTTTTCCAAAAATTCCACTTCTTCTTCTAGCGAAATGATCTCTTGCTCGGAATACTCCAAACTTCGGCGCATCAGTTTGGCAAATTTAGAAAGGTATTTTGCGGCGAAAGTAACCTCATTGGAAGTAATGTAGTGTTGAATGGAATTGAGTGCATTAAAAAGAAAATGGGGATTCATTTGTGCGCGCAGGGCCTTCATTTGGAGTTGTGTGGCGCGCAATTGGGAGAGTTCTGCTTCTCGCTGCTTTTTTTCCGCATCATACTTGACTTCCATTTCCAGCCGTTGCCTTTTCTGAACCTGATCGCTGTAAAGCATGTCCATTTTATCGTGCTCTGCGAGGTATTCATAAGCAACTTTATAGTCACCAAAATCGGCATAAAAAGTAGCAAGACCTTTGCATACTTCGGAAAGTTGTCGGTAGTCTTCTATAATTTCTGCGTAGGCGTAGGCACTCTCAAAATGTTTGAGGGCTTTTTGTCTTTGCCCCAATTCTGAATACAACTGTGCCTTCCAACTGTCCAGAATAGAGAAATTAAAAAAATCTTTTGGAGATTGTTCCTTGTAGAGATAATCTGCTCGGTTATAGAGTTCTAGTGCTTCGTCATAATATTTTTGTTGAAAATAGCAATGTCCTAGATTGGCGTAAGCACTGGCACGCGCATGCTGACTAACATCATCGCTGGCATTAATGGCTTTTTTGAAATAAATCTCTGCACTTTCTTCATCTTCTAGAGACATGTAGCCACTTCCCACATTCAGATAGTGCCAAGACAAACGAGAGCGCATGTCCATGGTCTCGCACATATTCACCACTTTTAGGTAAGACTTTACACTCAATTCTTGTTCGTCATTGTGCTGATAGATTCTACCTAAACCGCTGTGTACAAGCGTCAGGAAGTAATAATCCTTTACATCCAGCCGATTCGGAATTTTGTTGATGTGTTTGTCCGATTCCAAGAGTAGTTCTAAGGCTTTGGAGTAATTGGTGTAGTGCAAATTGACATAAGCTTTGCGGCACAATAGACGAGATTGCATCCTTTGGTCGGGAAAGATTTGGAGTTTTTTTTCTGCTTTCTGCAAAAAATTCATCCCAGATTCCATTTTCCCTAGATTCATGCAAGTTCCCGCATAATCAATCAGTGCTTCTACTTGCTGTATCGTCGTGCCTCTTTCGTCTAATAGCTCTATTGCTTGGAGGAAATGTATCTCGGCGAGGTAATAATTGTACAATTGATTCTCGACAATGGCGGTCTTTAAGTGATAATTCAACTTGATGTCAGGATAGTCCCATTGCTGAAGTAGGCGTTGCTGTTCTGTCAGAAGTGATTGCGCCTTTTTAACGTTGGTGTAAGCGTAATGATTGGTCAATTGGTCAATGAGGATAATGCGTTGCCTTGCATCTTTTTGTTGTAAAAGTCTTTGTTCCAGCTTGTGAATGGAGAGCGTATTGGAGGCGATTGCTGTCAAAACAAGAATAGTTTAGTGGCTATTCGACAAACATATTATTGATAACTTAATATGAGCTGTCGAATAGCAACTGTTTTTTACATTATTCCGAAAAGCAATAGTTTAATCTAGAATAAGCGACTTTTTTTGAGTGAATAGAAATTACTGAGGAACGATGTTGCCGCAATTATTGCCGCGTCCCCATTTTTTATTTTTCTTACCCCCTTTCAGCTTATCCTGCTTTTCTTTTGGAATTTCGTTTTTGCCTTTAAATGACGAAAGGTCTTTACGTTTCTTTCTCATAGCACTTACATTTTGAATCGATCTGGGAAATTGAATAATACTTATTCGAGAAAAGTATGATTATTCAAAAAGGATGAAAAGCACCTTTTCTACTAATCAAAAACAGCTCTGTGAAAAAGTCGAATGAAAATATTAGGTAAAGATAGAAAATATTCTTTAGCTAAATTTCTATTTAATCAAGAAAACCACATTATGTTTTAAATAATAGGTTAAAATTGGTTAAATAATAGTGTAAAGCAACGGTGTACTATGAATTTTTTCAAGAAATGGACTTTTCCATTGAGTATTTGGTCTATTTCAGGGTGTAAATGGTACAATAGGTTTGCTCAATGGAATCCTAATAAAAGCATTGATACTTTGATTGAGCAAGTAGTTTCATCGGATTAATTCAATACTATTACACTACAAGCCTTCTTGTAAACGACGCATTTGCTCCATGAAAGCGGGTCTTCTTCTTCTGGATACTTCTATTTTCTTACCATCGTCCATGATAAGATAGCCACCATCTCCTTTCACAAACTTCTGCATGTAGTTCAGATTGATAACGTGCCGTTTATGGACGCGATAGAAGTTAAAGGGAGCAAGTAGTTCTTCGTAGGATTTGATGGTCTTGGAAGCAGTGATGCGCTCGCCTGTCAGCAAATGGATATGCGTGTAGTTATCGTCCGCTTCGAATCGCAGAATGTCAGCGATATTGATGAAATAAATACCATCCAGAGCAGAAATACTCATCTTCCGAAAAGCGTTCGGATTATTGTAGTAAGTGTTGAATATCTCCAAACGACTATTGATGTGGCTGCTGCGTTTGTGATAGACTCGATCCACAGATTCTCGCAACATATCTGGGTCTATGGGTTTCACAATGTATCCAATAGAACTGTACTCACAGGCTTTGATAGCGTACTCTTCAAAGGCAGTCACGAAAATGATCTCAAAATCTATAGGAGAGACTTTATCCAGTACTTGAAAAACCTGTCCGTCTGTTAAATTGATATCCAGAAAAGCAATATCAGGTTTTATTCTACCGCTCGACAACAGCTCAATACCCTCTTTCACGCTTCGTGCTTCACCGATTACCCGTACATCATTACAGTGTTGTGCTAGAAGGTTCTTTAGGTTATTTAAGCCCTTTTCTTCATCTTCTATGATGATTGCTTTAAGAACTTCTTTGTCCTTTGTTTTTCTTGGCAGTGTTTTCGTACCAGAAGTATTATAAGTAATAGTTTCCATAAACGAAGGCATTTTTTATTGTATGTGATAATTTTATGCGATTGTTTGTTTCTTTTTCAGATGAAGATAACATTCTATTCCAAAATGAAATGTGACGATCTTGCTAGACCCTCAAATATAAAGATAATAACTTATACATATTGCATTTTATTTTAGTGCATTATAAAATATTTTTTGGTTTCCTTGACAGTTGGTAAGAAAATATTTCGCTATCTAAAAGAATGCTACCATTCATGTCGTCATTTCAACCGTTTCCAGAAAAGCTTTTATGCCGATGCTAATTTTTTCTTAAGCAAGTATTCAAGTTGATTACTCTTGAAATATAGATACTTCTTGTAAAATATTTGCGGCTCTTCGGTTATTTTAGTGGACGGTGAAAAAAGAACTTTTTTCACCGTCCACTTTAAAAGGGTTTGTGGAGGAAGAAAATTGAATAACTCATGTTACGCAAGTAGTACCTTAGTCTATGTTATTCGCTGATCTCTGAGATTGGCGTGTTTTGAATTAGAGTGGCTGCCAGCCTCACGCCTCACGCGGACACGGTGAGGCGGGCAAGTCGAAGCCACTCTAATTCATGAAAGAATTTCCCTACAAATCGTCGGGTTCGACCTGTCTGCCTCACTTGTCCGCATCAGGCGTGAGGCTAATTTTTTTCGGTTCTCTGAATTTTTTTGAGGAATTATCAAAATCGACCTAATTTCTTTTAGTGAAAAAAGTGCCAAAAAGGCGTTAAAAACAAAATACGGTATGAGCCAAAACAAGGTGCTAAACAGAGCTGAAGCTTGGCGTAGCCCGTGAATAAAAGCTTGAAAAACAATACTTAGGGCGAGTTTATTTTGTTTAGTCTTTTTGGTGCTTTTGTAACGCTAAAAAAG
>JBCCRX010000158.1:0-13876 GCA_039201015.1 Bacteroidota bacterium
CGACTTTCTTCGCCGTACTGCTCAAAGATGTAATCGGGTTCATCGGACATATCAGTGACTTCTGGCACGGAAGTTTGCATGCGAAATGCCATTTCGTATTGGGCAATGCGCGCATTGATTTCTGGATCGCCAAAGGCATCGTGCTGAATGTGATTCAATTGTTTCAAGTAGTCCAGCATCCTAGCTCGATCTTCGCCCTCGTAGTTTTCTGGATTGTTGAGGAACAAAACGGGGTCTTTTCCAGAGCGGAATTGCACCCCTTGATGCTCCGTGGGCAAAAAACCATTGCCCCAAAGTCGTGCGTAAAGCGGCTGTCCACCTCCTTTTTTGGAAACCAGCGTAATGAAAGTGGGCAGATTGTCATTGTCTGAACCTAGTCCATAGCTCACCCACGCACCTATGGAAGGTCGCCCAGCCAATTGGTGTCCCGTTTGGAAAAAGGTAATGGCGGGATCGTGATTGATTTGCTCCGTGTACATGGATTTGATGAAACAAATATCGTCCACCATGCGAGCAGTGTGTGGCATCAATTCACTTACCCAAGCTCGACTTTCGCCATATTGTTGAAATTTATACAAAGAAGGCGCAATCGGTAAAGAAGATTGGGAGCCGCTCATGCCCGTTAGTCGCTGATTGCCGCGTACACTTTCGGGCAAATCCTTTCCAAATAGTTCGTACAATTTGGGTTTATAGTCATAGGTTTCAAATTGAGAGGGCCCGCCACTCTGGAACAAATAGACGACTCGTTTGGCTTTGGGCAAAAAGTGCGGTAAATCACCCAAACCATCCATAGACGCGCTAGAAGTAACTTTTGGCGTATTGGCACTACCAAACAATTTGCCGCCACCCAACAATGAACCTAATGCCAAAGCACCTAGCCCTAAAGAGGTCTTCGTCAAAAATTGACGACGATCTAGTTGTTTTTCAACTTGTTGTAAATCTTTGTTATTGGAGCGGAGTATATCGTGATGATGTCCCATGATATGTATTACTTTTGCTTTGGATTCGTTTGATGTTGTTTGATCTTGTTTTTAGTTCACTTTTGTTAAAAAACCACGATCTTTCAAGATTCCTCTATCTCGAAAGTGCTATCGTACTCGTTTCCTAACGAGTGTATGCGTTCAGCCGTTAAGAAACGGCTAGGATAGAGGTATTAAGTTAGGACTGCGTCCGCCTCTGGCTGAAACTTAATACATTGAGTATATTAGTTACTATGGCAATCGCAAGAAAGCTAGACTTTGTTTATTCGTTGAATTGTTGATCTGTTTAGGGAATTTGTAGAAAATAAGCTACCCAAATTTTGCGAAGCTATTTTTTCTTTATTCAAGGCGAAAAACGTAGGCATCCGCCTAAGGCAGACGGCGAGGCTTTTCAACGCAGAATAAAGGATGAATTCTGAGAAGAATTTACCGCAAAGCGGACGGGTGGCAGCAAGTAAAATGGGTAGGTTATATTTTACAAGTTCCCTTATTGCACAAATTCCCTTGATTTTACTTTTTTTGGTCAGTGGTTATCAGATAAACGAATAAACATATCAACATTGTAAACAGAAAAAAATTCTTGTGATTGCCTTATAATAGTTACCGTTTAACGTTTCGTGATCGCCACATCTCCATTTAAAATGACGCTCGCGACAATTGTATTGGCGGCGATCAGTTGTTGGTCTAAACTGGGATCAAGTTCATATTCGCCTGTTGCCAACCAAGCTTTCATTTTTTCAGGTTGCTGTTTAAAAATCTCGTATTCGCGCGCTCTCACTTTCAACAGCAACGCCAGTTCTTGTTGACTAGGGGGCTTTCCAGTCAGTCGTGTAAATGCTTCAGCAATACTTGCTTTGGGATCGTCGGCGCGCGTCATATTTTCTCCAATCACTTTTGCGGCTTCCACAAAAGTGGGATCATTGAGCAGCACCAAAGCTTGCAGTGGCGTATTGGTTTTTTGTCTTTTCACGGTACACACATTGCGCTCGGGTTGATCGAAAGTCGCCAAAGTCGGATTGGGAATGGTTCTCCGCCACATGGTGTAGAGGCTTCTGCGATAGAGCGCGTCGCCCGTGTCTTGTGGATAAGGATCAAAATTCATCGCCCAAAGTCCTTCGGGTTGGTAGGGATATACACTTTCACCACCGACCTCTTTATTCAATAATCCACTGGCAGCCAGTGCATTGTCTCGTATCATTTCACTGGTCAAACGCACACTTGGGCCTCTTGCCAACCATTTATTTTCTTGATCTACTTCCAATACATCTGGGCTTGCGTGAGAGGATTGGCGATAAGTAGCCGATAGGACGATCATTTTTTGTAGGGCTTTGACATCCCAGCCGCTTTGCATGAAAGTCACCGCCAGCCAATCCAATAATTCAGGGTGCGTAGGCAATGCGCCTTGATTGCCAAAGTCTTGCGCGGTTTTCACCAGCCCTCGCCCAAAGTAGTTTTGCCAATAGCGATTGACCGCTACCTTTGCCGTCAGTGGATTGTCTTTGTGCGTCAACCATTGCGCTAAACCTAGGCGATTTTTGGGTAAATCATCGGGCATTTTCATCACGCTTTCGGGTGTATTTGGAAAAACCTGCTCGCCGTAGCTGTCATAGACACCGCGCTCTAAAATATAGGTTTTTCGAGTATGCTTCATCTCCTTCATCACCATGATCTCAGGCACATTTTCTATACTATCCACGAGTGTCTGTTGGGCTATTTTTAGTCTTTCGAGCGCGGCATTGTAGGTCTTAGAAAAATTGTTTAGATAGTACTGTTCTAAAGCTGACTCCTGTGATTTGTCGAGATCGGAAGTCCTTGCTTTGAGGATGTTTTGTACTTTTTCAGTATTCGCCAATTGCATGACTTCCAAATCAGTCAATGCTCTTTTGTAAACGACAATTTGATCTATTTTTCCGCCTTTTAATCCCAATCCTCGCCACCTTGCCCCAAACTGTAAACTAGGCTCAATCGGTTCACGATAAATGATGTCTTCTAAATAGTTGAAAACGATGTCTCTCGTTAGATTGTCCTTTTCTATGCGGGTTGCTGCTGCTGCTCCGTTAACGAAAATTTTTGTTCCTTTGGCGGTACTCGAACCATCGTAAGTCACCGTCAATTGCACCCATTCTTCTCTTGGAATTTCTGCTAAAGTATGCTCAATGATCGCGTTTTCGGGCCAAGTGCGTGCCATCACCCATTCTAGTTTACCCGCTTTAAAATTCAAGTGATAGCCGCGTAAAGAATGGAGCATTGTACCTTTGTTTTTGTGGAAAATTACCCCTTCTTTCAAGTTTTTTGGAATATTGACCCAAAGCCCAATCGTGAAAGGATCGCTCCGTTTGAAGATACCGACATCTTTGCACTCCAACCAAGCATCTCCATCCAACAGCAGTCCTTTGCCTTTGTAAGCCGACACGTATTTGGGTGTTTCTTTCTTTGAAAACTGCCTATCCATTTTGGACTTCTGCCTGGCGTTTACTTGATTGTTCAAATTGCCGTTCAAGCGGTAGTCGGCTACCAAAGCTTTGGTGGAAGGCGTTTTCAGTTCCTCGAAATTGCCTTTGGCGATCCATTGCTCAATGGCTGCCTGTTCTTCCAAAGAAATTTCTTCTACGGCTTGATGCGCCAGCTCAATCTTGTGTTCCAGTTTTTCAATCAATTGCGCTTGTGCAGGAGTAGGTATCGCTAGGGTAGGGACGGGGGTGGTTTTATCCCATGCAATTTGCCCCGTTTCGTTGATGTTGTTGAAAAAGCTATATACTTCGTAGTAATTTTTTTGAGAAATGGGGTCGTATTTGTGATCGTGACATTTGGCGCAAGAAAGGGTCAATGCCATGATGCCATCCCCCAAAACCGCCACTCGATCAGATACATTTTCTACCCTAAATTCTTCATCCACAATGCCGCCTTCCATGTTTTGAGGATGAAGCCGATTAAATGCAGTTGCCAGAATTTGTTCGCGACTTGCATTCGGTAGAAGATCGCCCGCCAATTGCCAGGTGATGAATTGATCGTAGGGCATATTTTCATTGAAGGATTCAATCACCCAATCTCGCCACGGACTCATATCTCGGTAGCGATCTACTTGATAGCCGTAGGTGTCTGCGTAGCGCGCAACATCCATCCAATCCGTTGCCATTTTTTCGCCATAATGCACAGAGGCTATCAGACGATCTACTTGCTTTTCATAAGCATTTTCGGACTGATCTGCTAGGAAAGCTTCTATTTCTTCTATGCTGGGTGGAAGTCCCGTCAAATCAAGCGATAAGCGGCGTAGTAAAAGGGCTTTGTCCGCTTCTTGGGAAGGAGAAAGTCTTTGTTCTTCTAGCTTTTCGAGTATAAAATGATCAATTGGATTTCGAGCAAAATTGCTGTTTTCTACTTTTGGTATTTTGGGCATTTCCGCTTTCAAAAACGCCCAATGTGGCTGATATACAGCACCATCTTCTATCCATTTTGTCAGCACCGCTTTTTCGTATTCATTCAAAGGCACATTGAATTCAGGTGGCGGCATTTGCAGGCTTGGCTCATCAGAAAAAATGCGGTGAAAGGCTTCTGATTTCGCTAAACTGCCTGGTTTGATCGCCACTTTGTCTGGATGATCGGGTAGGGGAGCATAAGCAGTTTCCGCCAGATGCAATTGCAGACCTGCTTTTATTTTTCCTTTATCTGGACCGTGGCAAGCAAAGCATTTATCGGAAAGAATGGGCTTAACGTGAACATTGAAATCCAAATCCTTGGGAAGTTCCGCGTAGGCAATCGCTACTGTCTCGGGCAGCTGGGAGTGGCTGCAAGAAAAAACAGTGGTGCAGCAAATTGCCAAGAGTATAAAAATACAATTCTTCATCTAGCTGGATTTCGTCTATTGGATTTTTGTGGGGATAGTTGTGTTTGTAGAAATGTAATGGACTAATTAGAAAAGGTGTGTTTTTATATTTGACTACTCGCAAAAATAAATACCCAAAAGGTCTCTATCTTCTCTTTTTTTGCTCAATAAGTAAACTATTTTGTCTTCGATGAAGCAGAAATAGATATTTTTATATCAAAATAATGTGTATATTGAGTTGTTAAGCGAAGAATGAAGTTCTAAATGATTTCGTATAGTCGAGTAGTATAGAAAAGATAAGAGTAAGTTTTTCTTATAAAATTTAATGTGCTATTTTGTAGCCGCCAAACTGTAAAGTAGGATGTTTTTTGAAACATTTAAGGACACTTAAGAACATATAAGACTTCCGTTTTTTTTGCAAAAAAACTCTAAGGCTGACTATTACTATCTCGCTTATTTTTGTTCGAAGGGACATTGAATTTCTCCAATTGAATCAAGAATAATCAGTGTTCAAATGAAACCTATTTTCCAGCAAATTGCGATAGAACAGGAACAATCCATTATCGCTTTTTACTACAATAAAGATATTTTTGAAGCCCCTTGGCATTTTCATCCGCAGCACGAATTGATCTATGTCAAAAATAGTACGGGTACTAAATTTGTGGGTGATTATGTAGGTTCTTATCTACCAGGTGAGTTGGTATTATTGCGCTCTAATTTGCCGCATTCTTGGAAAAATTATAAGCAAGCGGATAATCGCGCCCAATCTGTTGTAGTGCAATGGGAAAAAGGCATTTTTGCTCAAGTACCCGAAACCAGTAAGTTATTTAAGATGCTACGAACGGCTGCAAAAGGCATTCTTTTTGAGGCAGACGAAGTACGAGATTTGATACCGATGATGACTAAGATGCTGGATTTGGAAGCAGACGATTTGTACCTGCAATTGCTTGCTTTACTTTTGAAATTAGCGGATTGCAAGCACCCCACTTTATCTGCGGCCAGCTTCACAGATGATATGCCGACGGAATATGGTAGTCGGATCGCAAAAGTCCATGATTTTGTGGAATTGCATTACGCTCGAAAGATTTATTTGAAAGAATTGGCAGAATTGGTCAATTTATCCGAACATGCTTTTTCTCGTTTTTTCAGCAAAGTAATGGGCAGACCTTTTTTTCAATTTCTAAACGAATATCGGGTCAATAATGCCAGCCGTATGTTGATTGAAACAGATCGTTCAGTGGCAGAAATTGGCTATGCAAGCGGTTACGAATCGCTTACTTTTTTCTACAAGCAATTTGCTAAGTTTAAAGGCGTATCGCCTTTGAAGTATCGGAAAAGATACCGTGGGTAAGAGGAGGCAATCCCTTATTCAAAGAATATATTCAAATCCAATTCAGATTGAATCAAGCCAATGCTGTGCTTATTTTGACTTAAACCAAATGTCGTGATCATCGTCAAAAATACTTGTTTATTCGTTTGTGTACTTTCTTGAAAAATCCGCACCTTCTCCCTCAATTTTTGGGCATAACCTTTTGAAATAGTGAATGCCACATTGTGAAATTTTGCTTCCACAAGATTGATAATATGGTCGTTGCGATCAATTAGTAGGTCAATTTGCGCGCCCGTTGCTTCTTGATTGCCTTTTTTGTAAAAAGAAGAAGTTTTGGCGTAAACACCTCCTATTTCGAGTGCTTTTTTTATTTGAGGAATGTGTTTGAGACAAATATTCTCGAAGGCATAGCCACACCATATTTTGTAAGCCTGCGTTTGGCTCAACGTCATCCAGGTGTCTTGGTCTAGTTCGTTTTTTTCAATGAATCGCAAATAGAAAAAGGAGTATTCATCCGTCAAGCGATATATTTTTTCCTTTGTTTTTTTGCCATAGGAAGAGTAGGCGGTAATGAATCCAGATTCCGATAACTCAGAAAGTACCTGCGTGATGCGTCCACCCGTGGAAAGTTGAGCCGCTTGAATAATATCCGCTCTGGTCATGCCACTTTGCTTGCCCGCCAAAGCTCTGATGATCGCAACGTGGTAATCGGAATGCTGAAAAAGCGCGGGATAAAGGCTTCGAAATTCGTCTCTCAATAAACCGTCTTCCTCGAAGCAGATTTTACTAATATTTTGGGTCGCACTTCTACCCGCTTTCACTTCTTTCAGGTAATGTGGAATGCCTCCCATCACCATGTATATTTGAGCGAGTTGATAATGATTCAGTACCACAGAACGGCTCTCCAAATATTGCTTTGTTTCGGCTAAGTTGAATGCTTTCAATCGAATTCGTTTGGTGACTCGATTGTGCAAACCACCTTTATTTCGGAGTACTTTATTAATCATCCAAGAAGCCGCCGAACCGCATAAAACGACCACCACATTTTTGCGAACCGCCCATGAATTCCAAAAATAACTCAAGCCTCTTAGGAAACCCGATTTGTGGGTTGCCATCCAAGGCACTTCATCCAAAAATACTACTTTTTTGCCTTTTTTCGTTTTTTGCTCCAAATGATCCGTCAGCATGAAAAAAGCGTCCAGCCAGTCTTTGGGAGCTTCCTTTTCGACCGTTTTGGGAAAATATTCCTTCAAGCGCTGAAAGAAATTTCTCAACTGTTCATTCCCTTGTGCATGTTGAATGCCCGATAGTTCAAAATCAATATGATCTTCATAAGCGGTGCGCACTAGAAACGTTTTCCCAACTCTGCGCCGACCAATAATAGAAATCATCTCCGCTTCTTTAGAAGCCAGAGCTTTCTCCAAAATCGCCACTTCTGCTTGCCGTCCAATTAGTTCTGTATCCACCATACAATTATTATTAGTAAGCCAAAAGTAGTCATTTTTAAAAGATTTGGCTTACCAATTCGTATAAGAACCATCTTTTCTCCACAATCTTGGTACTTCTAACAGCTCAAATGCTTGTTGCTGCGCCAGTGCTTCGTTGAACTCTACGCCCAAACCAGGCGTATTAGGAACGCGATAACGCGTGCCTTCTAGCTGTGGCTGAACGGGATAAAATTGAGGATTGTTTGTGCCGGCGTATTCCGCAGGCGTATTGATCTCCTCCAGCCAATTGAAGTTGGGACAAGCCGCCGCCAGATGAATGCTCGCCGCTGTGCAAATCGGGCCGAGTGGATTGTGGGGCATCAAATCAATGTAATGGGTTTCTGCCATGGCCGCTACTTTCATTGCTTCGGTCAAGCCGCCCACATTGCAGACATCTGCTCGAATAAATTGCGTGATATTTTTTTCGATATAAGGCATAAATTGCCATTTGCTGGCAAATTCTTCGCCAATTGCAAAAGGTACATCAAGCATTTTTCGGAGCGTTTCGTAGGCTTGCGGACTTTCGTCGCGTATGGGTTCTTCCAAAAAATCTATCGTCCCAGTAGGCATCCGCTGCATAAAAGAAACCGTCTCTGGAATGGACAAACGATGATGATAATCAATGCCAATGGTCACCGCTTTGCCCGCCATTGCTCGCAATTCGGTCAGCCATTCTGATAAAATCGCAATGGAGGCTCTAGGCTCAAAAACACCCACTTCCTCGCTTGCTTCGTAAACGGCAGGCGCGAGCCGCAAGCAATTCCAACCTTTTTTCAGTAAAATTTCTGCCTTGGACAGCAAGTCTTCCTTACTCGAAAAACGCAGAGAAGCAAAGCACTCCACATAGTCGCGCTGCTTGCCGCCCAATAATTCATAAACAGGAACACCCAATGCTTTGCCCTTAATATCGTGCAGCGCAATATCTATGGCAGAAATAGCCGCCGTCAACACCCGTCCACCTTCAAAATATTGGCTGCGGTACATCTCTTGCCAAAGTCCGCCGATTCTTCTTGCATCCTTGCCTATCAAAAAAGCCTTAAAATGTTCGATGGCACCAACAACAGCAAGTTCTCTAGTGGACAATCCCGACGCACCCCAACCATAAATATCTTGATCGGTTTCGACTTTTACGACCAACTGATTGCCGTGTCCAATTCGAACGGGATAGGTTTTGATGTTTGTTATTTTCATGTATTTGTTTTTTGTAGAAGGTTTTGATTTTTTGGAGACATTTTCAACAGTTGAAGATCATCTCTAAATTAAGGCGTATGTACTTAATGTTTTTCCCCCGACCCCTGAAGCAGCAATTTCTTATTTAGGATTTAGAAATGTCATTTTTTGCTCTAAACTGTAAAAATAATTCCCAAATTAAGGTTCAAAAATGACATTTCTTGCTCCCCGATTGGTAAAATCCTACACATGAGAAATTGCTGCCCCTGAAGGAGAGAAACACGTATCTTTCTATTAATAATAGTTTTATATGTAAAAAAATGGAATATTTCCCCTTTAGGGGCTAGGGGGAAAATAGCAACGAAAGTGCGCCTCTTTTCTCACTCCGCTTTCACAAGCCGCAAATTATAGATTTCCCCCGCCACAGTCATTTGAAAAGTATAAATGCCATTGGGTAAACTAGAAAAAAGTACCTCCTCGCTCAAGAAATGCTTACCCGCATCTTGTGTACCCTCAAATATAAGATCTAGATTTCGACCCATAGAATCGAAGATTTGAATGTTTATTGGACTGGCATTTAAGAGCGTATATTCCAATTGCGTGCTGCTTGAAAAAGGATTGGGAGAGGCTTTGAAAGTGACGGCGTCGTAGGTGATGACGGGTGCTGGTTCTAGTGTTAGACGAGTAATGAATAGCGTTTCTTGACCTTGTTGATTTGCTGTGATGTGATGATAAACACCTGCTTCTGTTTGAAAAGCGTTCGCCAGAAAAATACTATCCCCTTCAAAAATGCTGATTTCTTGATGCAAATAAGGCAGATACTTGCTGTTTTCTAGGACTAGCAAATTTTGATTGCTAGCAATATTGGTGTAAAGGTCTTGTTGTCCACTCGTCCAATCAATAATAAGGCTGTCTATTATACTCTGTTCGCCCAAGCCAAAGTGTATTGCTGGATCGCTGTGCGACAAATAGCTAGAGCCACCATCTACTTCTCGGATCAAGCTGCGATCTCCTACAATAATTCGAACGCGACTGCCGTAGCCATCTTGATTGCTTGCCGTTCCTTGCAGATGCAGTCTTAGCCAGTTTTGAGTATCTTCCAATCGGTTTTGGTAGAAAAGACTTTTGACCTCAGATTGCTCTTCGGCAGCCACTACGCCCAATAGCAAATCTAAATCACCGTCCAAATCGTAATCCGCTATGGCTAGACCACGGCAGCGTGTGGTATCCGCCAAATTTGCTACTTGCGAAACATCCTCAAAGAGGTGCTGCGCATTGCCCTGAAAAAGTCGGTTTTCATTGTTTTGGTGTTGGGCATCAATGACTTGTCCATTCGCGACCACCAAGTCCAAATAGCTATCGTTATTGTAATCCCAGAAAGCCGTTCCCCAACTCGTGCCATCTGGATTATTGGCATTGGTGCGAAAGGCAACTTCTCTGAAATAGTAGATTTCTTTTTCATTGCTCAGCAAAAGATTATCGGCAATATTGGTGGTGTAATAATCCAAATCACCATCCTCGTCATAATCTCCAATAGCAATACCCATTGAGTTAATTCTAAAGCTCATGCCCATATAAAAAGGAGCTTGCTCGAAAGTCATTTTTGAAAAATCATTGAGGTACAAAGCATTGGCTTCAAAGGTCAAACCAAAATCATTGGCTACGTATAAATCAGGATCGCTGTCAGCATCGTAATCCGTAAAAGTAACTGCCAATCCACAGCCCACATCCGCCACCTTTAAATCCTCTGCTACTTCTACGAATTGATTGCCGCCCAAGTTTTGATAAAGAAAATTCGGTAAACAACGATCAATGTTTTCTGCAAAAGGATAGTTCTCAAAGTCCGCATAATTATTGACATAAATATCAAGGATGCCATCGCGATTGAAGTCACCAAAAGTAGCGGAAGTACTCCAAGCTCGCTCCACAATGCCTGCCTGTTTCGATATATCTACAAATGTGCCATTGCCTTGATTTTCCAGCAGCACATTCGCTTGATCGCTTGCCGTGGTGATGAATAAATCGCTGTCGCCATCATTATCTATATCGCCTACCGCTATACCAACTGTGTTTTTGTCCTTCAATTCAATCCCTGCTTGCTGACTGACATTGGTGAAAGTACCATCCCAATTGTTTCGATATAGGCTATTGCTCCTCTCTCCGCCAATGATAAAAATGTCTGGATAAAGGTCTTGGTTGTAATCGAAAAATGCAACACCGCCGCCTATGATGTTTTCATCCAAACAATAGTTGTTGATACCAATTTGCTGGCTGATTTCTCTAAAGCTTTGAGCAAAAAATAGAAATGGTAGGGAGAGTAAGGCAATGAATGTTGTTATCGTTTTATTTGAGTATATGGACTTCATTATTAAGTAAAATTTCAGTACCTAAAAAGTAATGCTGCTGATACAAGAATCCTCTTCCTTTAATCATTAATCATTAATCATACATCCGCCTAATTTGACAAATTGCTCCTAATCTATCTTCATAACTTATTCATTATCAAATACTTAACTCCTACACACTTTTTTTGGGAATTTTTATTGCACAAAAATTCCCAAAAAGGGCCTTTCGGACAGAAATAAAATTTTAAAAATTATCAATTTTTAAAATTTTATTTCTGTCCAAAGAACTTCTTGAATTTTTTCGCAGAAAAAATTCTTTTAGCATACACATAAATTAAAAAGTGTATAGGAGTGAAATCAATGATGTATCAAGTCCATTACTTCTTCAAAATCAACTTCCCTGACTGTATTTCATCGTCCATTTGTATGCAATAAAAATACAATCCTGCACTTAGATTAGCGGCTACATTCCATCGAATTTGATGTCTTCCAGCGGCTAATTTACGGTCAAAAACCGCGCTCACTTGTCGCCCCGTACTAGAAAATAGTTGATAGTTCAATTCACTACTTTTCGCCAATTCCACATCTAATAGCACGAAATCAGTGAACGGATTCGGAGCAATGGAATGAATCTGGAGGGCATCAGCAAAATGATTTTCGGTGATGCTACTTACAAGCGGTGTTTCAATAATTTTGATTTTTTGATTGGTCGGTACATCATAAAAAGCTTCCTGCTCGCCCGTCGGCCAAATCACCAATAAAGTATCTATCACCTTCATATCGCCCAAACCCAAATGCACAGGTTTGATGCTTTGAGACATGATATTTGCGCCGTGATGATAGCGTTGGTGCAGGCGTCCTTTGCCTTTGGCTTGCACGATACTCCCAAAAGCATTCCGATTGGAGGTAGTGCCTTCGAGTTCGATTTGTAACCAATTGCTTTGACTTGCTCGACCCGTATTTTGATACAAATAAGGATGATCGTTGGTATTAGAAACGAGCATATCCAAATCACCGTCCTCGTCATAATCAAAAACTTCTAAGCTCATTCCGCTAGCTATTCCATCGCAAGCCGCTTGCACCGACCAATCCGTAAAACCCTCTTTGCCTTGCGCCAGATCGTTTTTGAAGAATTTATTGTTGTAAATCAGTCCTTCAAAACCGTTGACCAAGTACAAATCTTCATCGCCATCGTGGTCGGCATCAAAAAAATGCGTACCCCATGCCCAGTTGCCATAACCGACCTTTTGTGCCTCAAATTCATTGGTGAAAACGCCACTCGCATTGCCCGTGTAAAGCGGATTGGGGAGAAGTTCAGAAATATTGGTGACGTAAAGATCGAAATAGCCGTCATTGTTGTAGTCGCCTATCGTGAAGCCCATGCCATTGCCCGTATTGCGTAAGCCATATTCAGCGGTGGCTTCTCGAAAATGCTTGCCTTCTTCATTGATGTACAAACGACTGAAACCATAGTCGTTATTGATGTACAAATCCAGCCAACCGTCGCCATTCACATCAAAAGCAGCACTGCTCCAAGCAGCACGATCATCTCCAAGTCCCGTTTCGTTAGTGACATTTTGAAAAGTGCCGTCACCGAGATTTCGATAAAGTCGGTTGGGTGAAAAAGTAGCATAATCACTGATATAAAAATCCAAAAAACCGTCGCGGTCGTAGTCCCACCACAAGCCACTCGTATTCACACAAGTAGGGCATTCTTCCATTGTTGCGATTTCGGGAACTTCTTCAAAAGTACCGTCGCCTTCATTGTGAAATAATTGTACGCTAGCGGCATGCGTCAAAAGCAGATCTGGAAAACCGTCATTGTCGTAATCGCCCCAAGCTGCGCCTAGTTTATTTGCTCTCAAACTTGGATGACTGTATTGTTCTCCGAAGCCCGCTGCTAGGGTCACATCTTCAAACCAACCGCTGCCTCTATTTTCCAACAGGCGACTCCAAGTCTCTGCTTTGCCACGTTCAAATTCTTCATAAGCGACTACAAAAATATCCAAATCACCGTCTTGGTCGTAGTCCGCCACCGCATTGCCATAATTGTTTTTCATTTTAGCGAGGTCACGGATGAAGGTTTCTTGGAAGGCTTGAGCATGACTTTTTTGTACCCAAAGACACGATAGTAAGAGGCACAACAATAGTACTTTGTCACAAACAATTCTTAACGCCATATCACTTTGTACTCATTTTAAAATACATTTTATTTCAGCTTTCGTAAATATAATCAAGTGCTTAGGTCTTTGTCCATAAATGAGAATAGACAAAAACTAAACAGTCCTTTAGCTTGCGCAAATAGTTGCTTGAAAAGTAGCACAAAGTATTTCTTGTCGGTAGATTAAAATGGAATTATTTGATTTACATGACCAATTTACACTAACTTTTAGCGTAATGTGTTCCTATTTCACGGGGAAGTATGAATATAGTTGAAAGTTAATATTGGTAGGTGTTTGGAGAATATATTTTTCAATTTTTACAGGATTCGAGCTAAATTTGGGTAGATTTCGTTCATACTTTGCATAGTGAGAGTATGAAAAAATAAGGTGACGACTTTTTCATTTGATAATAATACAATATTTTTATGCGAAAATTGGAGTATCTCTGAATTTTCTTTTACTAACTCATGTTACGCAAAGTACCAAATTGCAAATGACACAAAGTGTTACTTGTTTACAAATCGTCGGGTGTCATCCTCAGGCGTGAGGCGTGAGGATGGCAGCCACTCTTAATTCAAA
>JBCCRX010000159.1:0-13856 GCA_039201015.1 Bacteroidota bacterium
CGAATATGCCTGTTTATCGCGCCTAAGGCGGACACGTGTGTTTAAATTGTTGATTTGTTTAACTGTAATACACTGATATTGATAGCATTAAACGAATAAACGATTCAACAAATAAACAAAAAGAAAATGCACTTTTTTATCCCAAACGGAGTATATCTGCAAAAATAATCAGATAATCTTGCTCTACCAAAGTAGCTTGTAAATGTAAGTGGAAAGAAGCAATACGAAATTAGGAAATCAATGATACACGTCAAAAAATTCAATACGTGAGATAATAAACATTTCAGAAGCACGCCTCTTCAAAAAGGCAATAATTCTATTATATTTGTCAGCTTTCCCAATCAAAAAATGAATATTCCATGGATTTACAAGCCATTATCAAACACATCGCCAATAATAATATCGAAGAAGCCTTTCGCTTTATCAGTGACTATTTCAACGATATTGAAGCCCTGAAAAATGATTTAGTCAGTCTCAAAAGACGCTTACGACAGGTCAATAAAGATAAAAATCAAAATCTAATTGACTATGACCAGTATAGCATCGAAATCAATAAAATCACCAAAGCTATTTTGGATTTTGTAGCAGAATTGGAAACCACCGCTAATATACAAACTCAAAAAGAGCAAGAAACCAAGGTATTGACGCCCGTGCCTTTTCGCAAACAATTGCAAGCTGCGCTCTACGACAAGGATTACATCATTGTGAATGAAATAGATACAGGTATGACCAACACTTTTTTCAAAGCGAGAAAGAGCAGTTCCCCCGTAAAAGATCGCTTCTACGTTGTACAAATTTTCAAGCAAGATTCTTCCAAATACAACCAAAAGTTGCTTGATTTTTTCTACGATGCACGCGCGCCTTTTGTTAGCATACAAGACTTTTCTGCGGACTATCCACGCTATATCATTCGGGACTATATCGATGGTATCAATGTTTATAAACTACTGAAAGCAGGTGTGAAACTATCTCTGCCTCAAGTGATTAATTCAATTACTACCATTGCGAGAGGACTGCGTACTTTGCACCAAAGTCGGATTTTTTACGATGATCTTTCGCCAAGTAACATTCTACTCGATGCCAAGTCAAATACACACATCTTGCCGATGAATATTTTCTTGTACGACAAGTCTAGCATCACTTGGCGACAACTGGAAGATACCGTCAAATATGCCAGTCCAGAACAATTATTGCGATTAGGCAGACCTGACAAAAAACGTCTTCCTGCTAATGCCAATCAATATTCCTTAGGGCTCATTTTGTTCTTGATGATGACGCGAGAAAGCCTCTTTGACGGCAATGAATTAATGGGTATTTACAGGGATCGTTTCGATGTGACGGGTACGCTTTTGCAATTGGATGATTTCAGGACAAGTATCTTTCTGAGGTTGAGTTTTTATCAATTGGGCGAAAAGCAGACAAAGGAATTGGGTGACCAATTATTGAGTATTCTATCCCGCCTCTTGCAAGAAAATGGAGCGCAACGCTACCAAGATATGGATGAATTGATAAAAGAGTTGCAAAGTCTCCATTTAGAGCTAGAAGCGGCGCGAAAAAAACAAGAAACGGAAGTACTTTCGACGGCTTACAAAAGCTATCAAAATTGTATTTACGATCACAAAGATTTCTTGGATATCTTCTACGATAAACTGAATGAAGTGCTACCCAATAAAGCTTCTATCCAAGCGGACGAAAATCGAAATTTGAGGCTACACTATGCAATTGAATATCTATTCAAGTCGGTGGTAGATTTGAAAGATTCACTACATGTTCTGGAAGCTTCTGCTAGCATTTTTCAGGTGCAGCATGCTGATTTCACATTAAGCGAATACGACGAATTTTTGAAGGTCTTACTAGAATGTGTAAAGATGTACGATGTAGAATGGAGTGAGCATAGCGAAAAAGCTTGGAATACTTTATCGGATCGCATTTACGAAGCAATGGAGGAGATGTTTGGGGGGGTCAGGGCTTGATGCTTTTGTGGAAATTGTTGATCCTTTTAATAATAAATCAATCGACGAGTGAAATTTTGCAATCAATTGATGATGAGTGCCTAGCGTTTGACCGCTCGCTTCTTACAGTCATTCTCACTTTAGATATTTTCAATAAATTGGTGTGAAGACTTTTGAAGTTTTAGTATCTATGAAATGCTATTTTCACTAACATTTCAAACTTCAAAAGTCTTTTGCCCTTTTTACCGATATTCATAGTGAGAATTGCTGAGCTTTTTAAATTTGACTTCTTACCATGTTCCAAAATTTATTGAGACGTCCTTATTATTTAGAAGACGATGATAAAAAGAATTGGCGTAAAGTGCTACTGATTAGTGGCTTTGTCTTCTTTTTTCTGTATGTTTTTCAGCCTTTTCAAATTGATGAATATTTAGGTAACACCTTCTTATTGGTGCTGGGTTATGCGGGTGTCACTTTTGTTGTGACCGCTCTTTTTGTCGTAATCTTGCCCAAAATTTTCACTGATTTTTTTAGTACGGAGAAATGGACGACCCAAAAAGAAATCCTTCAAATCTTGTCCATGGTTCTGGTAATTGGGCTGATCAACGCGCTCTATTCCGCCCAATTCGGCATCATTGGTTCTTTCTACACCGGGTTGCTTTATTTTGAATTCTACACCTTTTCTGTTGCGGTTATTCCTGTCGTATTTTTAGTCTTGTTTACGGAGAAAAAGGATGCGACAAAACACGATCACCTCTCGGAAGAAATTATGCAGCGAGGAATCGTGCACCAAGACCAGACAATATCCGCTAGTCCACTGATTCAGCTTACTGCACAAAACGGAAAAGATAAAGTTGCGCTGCATCCACAGCATATTTTGTATTTAAAATCCGATGCCAATTACGTAGAAATTTTTCACAGTGCCGATGATGAAAAAATTGAAAAAGAATTGCTCCGCAATACTCTATCGGAGATGGAAAATCAATTGAAAGATCAAGGTCGATTCTTTCGCTGCCATAAAAGTTATATTATCAACTTGGCGCAAGTAGAACGCATTTCTGGCAATGCACAAGGGCTTAAAATTCATCTCCCTCGTCAAGAAGAGGTAATTCCCGTTTCCAGAAAAAATAATGCCATTTTGAAGAAGTTGTTAGCGGTTGAAAAGTAGTGTAGTTAGTTTGTGAGGCATACTCCGTTCGGTGTGAAAAAGTGCAAATCCGTTTCTAACAATTTTGGTCATCACGCCTAAGGTGGAAAGGTTTGCTTAACTGGTGATATGGTGATATGGTGATATGGTGACACTGTATCATCCAACCTCGTCCGCCTTATAAATTTGATACTATTGATGGAACGGAAATCATTCTCCTAAATCTTCGCCCAACAGATCAGACGACAATCGCTTAGAAGCCTTCGCGCCCAGTTCTCGAATCCTTTCCGAACGCCCTACCAAAGTATCTCCATATTTAGGAGAATCCTTCAATTTATTCATCGCGCCTTGATAAGCAGTATTGGCATCTTCTAGGCGTTGACCGATCATTTTTAAATCTTCTACAAAACCCACGAATTTGTCGTAAAGCAAACCACTTTGGCGCGCAATTTCCAGCACGTTTTTCTTTTGTCTTTCTTGCTTCCAAATATAAGCAACCGTACGCATCGTAGCCAATAAAGTCGAAGAAGTGACGATCACGATATTTTGATCGAGGGCATCTAGAAATAGGCGCGGCGCGTGTTGGGAAGCAATAGCAAAAGCAGGTTCAATTGGGACGAAAAGCAGCAAATAATCGGGCGCATTAATTTGGTAGAGTTGTTGATAGTTTTTGCTGCTGAGGTCTTTGATGTGGCGTTTTAAACTGTCGATGTGCTGATGCAAATGGATTTGGCGTTCTTTTTCATCTTCGCAATTAAAATAGCGTTCGTAAGCGGAAAGCGAAACTTTAGCATCTAAAATCAAGTGTTTGCCTTCTGGCAATTCGATGATGAAATCAGGACGTTTTTGTTTGCCATCTTTGTCTTTAAAACTTGCTTGCGTTCGGTAGTGAATGCCTTTTTGAAGACCCGATTTTTCTAGCAATAACTCCAACTGATATTCCCCCCAATCGCCTTGGGTTTTGTTCTCACCTTTCAGCGCATTCACCAAGTTGTTGGCATCTTGGCTAAGTTGGGCGTTCATTTTTCGCAAATGCTCCATTTCTTGTTGTAGCATAGAGCGTTGCTTGGTTTCTTCTACGAATCGTTGCTGGACACCATCGCCAAACTCTTTAATTTTTTCGCGCAGTGGCTGCAACAGGCCATCCAATTGTAGCTTATTCTGTAAACTGAATTTCTCACTTTTTTCTTCCAACAGGCGATTTGCCACATTCTCAAATTCCAGACGTGCTTGTTCTTGCAGACGTAGCACCTCTTCGCTTTGAGTCGCTATTTTTTCTTCTAAAAATCGAATTTGCGTCTCTGCCGAAGATTGTGCCGCACTCATTTTCCTGATTTCTTGCTCCGCAAAAGTCAAATCTTCTTTCAGCCCATTGCTCTGTTGCTGGAGTTGTGTGTGAATTGCCTTCAAGATATAATCCTTTTCTACCTTTTCAGGACGAATCAGCTTTGCTTGTAAATAAAAACGCGCCAGCAAAAAACCAATACTCGCGCCAAAAAGTAGGGCAAGGAATAGGAAAAGAATATCATTGTTGATGCTTTCGTTCATGCTGAATAAGAAGTCAGATTAAAGAGGCAGCAATTCTCATTTCTAAGCCTTAGGCTTTTCCTGTTATCCAGCAACTTCCCGTTGCTGGATGACTTTTCATGAAATCTGCGGAACAAGATAAGAGGTGTTTTTCAGGATGCCTCCTATCCTTTCCTTTGCAACATCTTACCATCAATTCAAATCCTGCTGTTCTTCCTCCACTTGCTCTATCGCATTATAAACCACTGTCTGAATGCGCGGACGAAAATCGTAACGCCCCAATTTATTGTTGCGCATACTAGGATAGGTGCGATTGGATAAGAAAATGAAGACTAAGTTTTCGTCTGGATCTACCCAAGTGGCCGTGCCTGTAAAGCCCAAATGTCCATAAGTGTTCTCGGAAGCTTTGGTAGATAAATTAGGGCTTTTTTCTGGATTTAGTTCCAGCATGTCGAATCCGATACCCCGACGCGTACCGTCTTTGTGCCGAGTGGTGAAAGTATGCACCGTGGAAGGATTGAGGTACTGTTTTCCGCCATAATAGCCCATATTAGCGAGCATTTGCATCACCACCGCCAAGTCTTTTGCATTGGCGAATAAACCAGCATGTCCACTGACGCCATCCAACATCGCCGCGCCCATATCGTGCACATTGCCGTGTATTTTTTGATTGCGCCAATAGCGATCTTCTTCCGTTGGAACGATGTCTTTTCTATTGTGCTTTTCCAGTGGATTGAAAGTCATGGTAGAAAGTCCTAACGGCTCGTAGAAGTTTTCCATGGCGTACTGATCTACCGTTTTGCCTGTCTGTGCTTGGATCATTTTATTAATCATGTAATAACCCAAATCACTGTAAATATCTTCGGGTGCGCCTGCTAGCGGAGAAGCATAGATTTGCTGCCAAATACTGTCCTGAAAATCTTTTCTGAGATACAATTGGTCGGTCACTTGTGCGGTATATTTGCTATCAGGACGACGGCTGTAATATTCCGTGACCCCACTTCCTCTAGCTGCCAATCCAATCGTCTGTTCATAGAAGGGAATCCAAGGTTTCAGCCCTGCTTTGTGCGCCATCATATCGTAGAGCGTCAAATCCGCTTTGTTGGTATTGATCGCTTCGGGCAAATAGCGTCCAAGTGGTTGATAAATACTAATTTTTCCTTCTTCTTGCAATTTCATCACCGAAATGCTAGAAGCCGCAATTTTTGTAATGGAAGCCAAATCGTAAATATCGCTCGTTTTCACCGCTTGTGTACCACCGTAGGTGTGATGCCCGTAGGCTTTTTCAAAAACAATTTTTCCATCTCTCGCTACCAAGACCACACCACCTGGTGTCGCTTTCCGCTCTATTGCCTCTGCCATCAGATCATCAATTTGCTGCAAAGTATCCGAATTTAAACCCACACTTTCTGGATGCGCATAAGCCAATCGAAACAGCGGATTAGTAGTCAGTCCTGTATTGTAAGGATAGGCAGGAGAAGCCGTGACAGGTAGTCTTCCACTCATCGGGATTGCACCAAAAACGGCTTGGGCAGCCGCATCTTGCGCTAGAGGGTCTTCATCGTTTGCATTGATGACCCACTGCAAATCATCAAAATATTTTAGGGCGTAGGGACTACCAAAATTGACTAAAACGACTTTTTTTCGAGCCGCCAATTGCTTGATAAAGTTGCGCTCTGAACTGGTGATGCCAAATTGTTTGCGGTTGTAGCTGCTCAAATTGTGCAAACTCACAACGACCACATCAGTTTCTTCCAAATCGCGCATGAAAGTTCTCACTTCGGCATCTGTCACGTTTTTATCGGTCTGCAAAAGAGGCATTTCCATATAATTTGCCAAGCGATCTTGGAAAGGCGTTTGCTTTTGAATGCCTAAGGCAAGAGAAGCTACTTTTAAGGAATCCAGATTTCTAAAGGGTAACAATTCATCTTTATTGCGCGCCAAAGTGATTGCGTGTTCGTACAATTCTTGCTTGATAGAAAGTGCACGATTATTATTCAAGTCTTCTAAAAGGTTTTCTTCTGGAATAATTTGTAGTTCGGTCAATCCCAGACGATATTTTGCGCGCAATACTCGCTTCACACTTGCTTCGATTTGCTCTTTCGCAATTTTTCCTTCATCTACATAAGCTTCGATTGTTTCAAAAGCTGCTCCGATGTCTTCGGGTAGCAGCAAAACATCATTGCCCGCCAAAATGGCTTCTGCTTCTACTTGCCCAGATTCAAAATGCTTGGTCACCCCCTTCATTTCCAAAGCATCTGTAAAAATCAGGCCCTCAAAGCCAATTTCATTGCGCAATAAATTTGTAATTGTCGAACGGGATAGGGTAGTAGGGCGATTGGTTCTTTTGTCCAGTGCTGGAATATTTAGATGCGCCACCATCATGCTCCCAATGTTTTGCTCCGCTAAGATTCGGAAAGGATACAATTCGATGCTATCTAGGCGCGATCGGCTGTGATTGATGACGGGTAAATCGAGGTGAGAATCGACATCCGTATCGCCATGTCCAGGGAAGTGTTTCGCGCTGGCCATCACGCCATTGTCTTGCATGCCTTTCATGTATTGGTAGCTCTTCGTCGCGACATTGTAGCGGTCTTCCCCAAAAGAACGCGTATTGATGACTGGATTGTTGGGATTATTGTTTACATCTGCTACGGGCGCGAAGTTGATATGAACGCCTGTTCTGCGCAATTGATACGCTACTTCTGCACCCATTTCATAGATCAAACGATTATCTTGAATCGCACCCAAGGTCAATTCTCTTGGAAAGCTAATTGTGGTGGCTTTCATACGCATCCCTAAGCCCCATTCCGCATCCATCGAAATCATTAAGGGTACACGCTTGCTGAGTTTCTGGTATTTATTGATGAGCTGCACTTGTTTGAGTGGCGTACCTTGGAAAAAACACAATCCGCCCACGTGATAGCGCAATATCTGACGCTCTACTTCTGCGATGTGTTCTGCGCCTCTATCGGAATGCGCTCGTATCGTAAACAATTGACCCAGCCGCTCTTCAAAAGTCATTTCATTGTAAATGGAATCAACCCAAGCTTGTTCTTCTTGCAATGCGCTAGCTGCTGAAGGCTGGTAAGCGGGATAGGTATTGGCAAACAAGAATATACTGAGCGTTAGAAAAAGCAATAAATGGCTTCTCATAAAATTTAATTTATTACAAAATCGGTCTTCTGCATTCAAAAATACGCAAATTATTGGAATTAGACCTTTTTGTGATATGAAAAAGCTAGTGTATGGAGAAGTGCAATGAGTGATTGACCTTTGGTAGAATGCCATCAACCTAAGAAAAGCATTCTTTCGGCCGCTGCTACTAAAGTGATAAGATACTATCTGCTAAATTGGTCCAAGAGAATGCGCTCTTGCTTTCCTGAACTCCTTTTTTTAAGGACTCAAATCTATCATTTTTATAAAAATCAAAGATAGCGTCCGCAATAGCTTTTGCTTTTACTTCTACGACATAGCCTGCTCTCCCGTCTGGTACAATTTCTGCCAAACCACCTACATCGGTCACGATCATTGGTCGCTCAAAGTGATAAGCGATCTGCGAAATACCGCTTTGAGTTGCCGTTTTGTAAGGTTGTACCACTAAATCTGTAGCAGAAAAATAGTATTTTACCGCTTCGTTTGAAATGAAATGGGTGTGTAGTTCAAGCTGATTCGCAATGCCTAGATTCGCAATTTGTTGGTGATATGTTGCTGCTTCTCCATAGAATTCGCCCGCAACGATGAGTTTAACTCCTAGTGCTTTCACACGCTCGTCACTCATCGCTTCTAGGAGTAAATCCAATCCTTTGTAGGCTCGAATAAATCCGAAAAAGAGCAAGTAGGATTGTTTGCTTGATAATCCAAGTTGTTTTTTTGCGACGGCTTTATCAATAATTGCTCCATAATTATCATAGATGGGATGTGGTATAAAAACCATTGGCTTATTGGGCTCGAAGGTTCTTAGCTGAGCAATTACCGCTTTTGATAAGCTCACAAAAGCATCTACTGTAGTCGTAAAATATTTAGCAAGAACGCGATCACCTAAGTGCTTTTCGTGCGGCACAATATTATGAATCAAGCCAACGATTTTGCTATGCTTGTTGCTCTTGATGCGTCTTAAGATCGTTCCCAAACTAGGTCCCATGAAAGGCAACCAAAAGGCGCAAATTACCAGATCAAAATGGGTTTTTTTGAGTTGATTACCTACCCTCCACCAATTGAGCGGATAAACAGAATTAATCGTCGTTTGAATATCTAGATCCTTGGGTGGTGGATCGTTAGAAAATTGGGTTTTACCAGGAAAAAGAAAGTTAGGATACTGCAAAGCAAAGCTATGAATGACGACTTGATGTCCCCTATTTTGCAATTCCAATGCAAGGCGTTCTCCAAAAGTGGCGATACCTCCTCGAAGTGGATGGGCGGGAGAAAGGATTAGGATGCTTGAGTACTTGTGCAGTAGTTTAATTGCTTGATTGTTTAATGTGTGCTGTTCAAATGAAAAAGTAGTAAGAGCTTTGCTGGTGGGCATTAAAATAAATCGAACCACAAACATACGAAGACAACAGCCTCACCGTGTTCGTGCACTGACTTTTAATCTCAGAGCATGTTCGGAGCAGGATCGAACTGTAAATCAATAGTTTGTGGTTCACGCCTGAGTTTGTCGGTCAGTACAACTAATCGCCAACATCATAAGACTGTTTCACCAATTCCTCTGCTGCCATTGCCGCACCAATAATGCCTGCATTGTTCTTCGTTTCTGCGACGACTACGGGTACTTTAACGCTCAGATGATCTTTAAATTCGTCAAACTTCTTACTGATGCCGCCGCCAATAATAAACAGATCGGGGGAAGCGATTCGATCAATGTGGTGTAAGAAAAAATCAAAGCGTTTGCTCCACTTTTTCATGCTCAGGTTTTCTCGATCTTTTGCGGAACTGGCGGCATAAAACTCAATCGGTTTGCCATTGGTGTGGAAGATGCGCCCCAATTCAAAATTTGGAATCAAAATACCGTCGTAAAACACACCCGAACCCAAACCCGTCCCGATCGTAATGGTCATCACCAAGCCCTTTTTCCCTTTACCCGCGCCAAAAGTCATTTCGGTAGTGCCAGCAGCATCAGCATCATTCAAAAGTTTGAAAGGCAATTTGCAGGTCTTGGAGAGCAAAGTCGTTATATCGCAACCTTTCCAATTTTTATGAATATTTCCTCTGGTCTTGGAAATACCTTTTCGATTCACGACTACGGGAACGGCACAGCCTACCTCTTTTTTCCAATTAAAATGCGCTACGATTTCTTTGACCACTTTGGCTACTTTTTCGGGTTTAGAAGGTTGAGGCGTAGGAATGCGGTATCTCTCGCTGACGAGTTTACCTTTTTTAGTATCTACAATGCCACTTTTTATGCCTGAACCGCCCACATCTATTCCTAGTAATTTCATTTGCTCAAAGTTTTCTATTTCGTTAAAACGATAGTTTTATTTGCACGCAAATATAGTAAAGCAACTCAAACCATATCGAACAAAATCAAATCACTTTAAGAACTTGTTTGGAGCAAAATCGAACTGTAAATCAATAGTTTACGGTTTACGCCTCACGCCTCACGCCTGAGGCGGATACGGTGAGGCAGACACAGTCGGGATAAACGAGCGATTATTTTCAAAGTCAGGTTCGTAAAATATTGGTTCACAGGAGGATAGTACTCCAAACATGCTCTTAACCAAACCTAATTCAATAAGCTATTCAACATTTTTACCAACACTTCATTCAAACGATCAATTGCCAAACCCAACGCCCAACTTTCTCGATTTCTTGCTTCTACGTAATTAGAAATGGCACGAATTTCTAGGAAAGGCGTCTCACTCATCAAAGCGGCATAAAAAAAAGCAATGCCTTCCATGCTCTCTATTTGTGCATTGTATTTTTCTTGAATTTGTTCGATACTAGCTGTATTGCCATGCACTTTGTTGACCGTCAAGCCACTGGCTTTGGGCAAGAAATCAAAATCTGTACTGCTGGTGTTGAGAAGTTTTCCATCTTGGAAAGGCACTTCGTTATCGTCAATCAATTTCAAATCGTGAATACTCAAAAAACGACCATCCTTCTCCTCCGCACCCAAATCACCAAATTGTTCCGATGCGACTTGTACGACTGCTCCGAGTTGCAGTCTTCGATCAAAAGCACCCGCCACACCTGCATTAATTAACAGATCAAATTCTTTTTGGCTCAAAATACTACCCATAGCAAAAGCCGTCAACATCTGCCCGACGCCCGTCACGAGTATCTGTACTTCCAAGTCCGCTCTGACATAAATATTTTCTTCCTTTTGTTCAAATTCATGTTCTAAATAGTCCCGAAGAGGTACAATTTCAAAAGGCGTAGCCGAAACGATAAGAATGCGCATAATACTCAATTGTGTGATTTGAAACGAAGCCACCCCAAAGATGTTTGTGGACAATGCAAATTCCTTATCTTCGCCCATCTTCAATATTCACCACCAGACTAGACCAAAATCGCTGAGAATGCCAAAAACGACTAAAAGATACCGAATCACCTCAAACAATATAAACAACTAATGATGAAATACGCTTTTTTAATTTTTACATGCTTCGCTTTTCACTTTGCTGCTGCTCAGAGTATTCTCTCCCCCAATGATTTCTTGAAACACAAAATTGGGGAAGAATTTACGCCGCATCATCAGTTGGTGGATTACTACGAGCACGTAGCGGAAAACAGTCCTTACGTCATGCTCAAATATTATGGCGATACTTACGAAGGACGTCCTTTGGTGCTGGCATTTGTTTCTACGCCCGAAAATCTAGCGAAACTAGAAGATATTCGCCTCAATCACTTGCGCCGAACAGGTTTAGAAGAAGGCAGCGTGGATGAAAAAATAGACTTAGCGATTACTTGGTTAAGCTTCAGTGTGCATGGAAACGAAGCGGCGGGTTCAGAAGCTTCCATGCCCGTTTTGTATGAACTGGCAGCAAGGGGCAACGAACGAAGCAAAACTTGGCTCGAAAATTCCATTGTCATTCTTGATCCATGTGTCAATCCAGACGGCTATTCGCGCTACACGCATTGGTATCGACGCTACGCCAATCGCATTCCTAACCCTGATTTGGCTTCTTTAGAGCATCGCGAGCCTTGGCCAAATGGACGCGTCAATCATTATCTATTTGACCTGAATCGGGATTGGGCTTGGGTATCTCAAATCGAATCCCAACAACGCCTTAAAGTGTATAATCAATGGATGCCGCATGTGCACGCTGACCTGCATGAAATGGGCATCAACTCGCCTTACTATTTTGCGCCTGCCGCGCCCCCTTATCACGAATACATCACCAAATGGCAAGGTGATTTTCAAGTGGAAATTGGGAAAAACCACGCCAAATATTTTGATGAAGAAGGTTGGCTCTATTTTACAAAAGAGGTCTTTGATTTACTCTATCCAAGCTATGGCGACACCTATCCGATTTTCAATGGTAGCATCGGCATGACTTATGAACAGGGTGGTTCTGGTCGAGGCGGACGAGCAGGTTTGGCGTCCAATGGTAATTTAGTGACGCTTATGGACCGCGTGATGCACCACAAAACGGCATCGCTTTCTACCATTGAAGTAGCAGCAAACAATGCCAGTCGATTGAATAAGAATTTTAGTCAGTTCTTCAAAGATGCACAAAATAATCCAGCAGGTGCCTACAAGAGCTACATCATCAAAGCCAGCAATCCAAGCGCAAAATTAGCCAAACTGAAAAGTATGCTGGACTTGCATCGCATCCAATACGGCACGCTAAAACGCGATGTGAAAACGACTGCTTTTCATTACGGCAGCGCGGAAGAGAAAGACATCAATGCCAGCGAAGGAGACTTAATCATCAGTGCCCATCAGCCCAAAGGTGTTTTGGTGCAGGTGTTGTTCGATCCAGAAACGAAAGTGGCGGATTCTTTGACTTATGACATCACAGCTTGGGCATTGCCTTATGCACATGGACTGGAGGCTTATGCCAGTAAGGAGCGCATCAACGCCAATGCGGAGTATATTTTACCCAGTTTACCGATAATGAAAAAAGGTAGTCAGCCCTATGCTTACGCCATTCGTTGGGAATCGGTGAAAGATGCTCATTTTTTAGCACAATTGCTGAAAGAAGACCTCAAAGTACGCTACGCGGAACAGTCTTTTGAACTGGGAGGCAAGAACTTTGGAAAAGGTACACTGCTGCTGAATCGTGCGGACAATAGAGCGATGGGTGATGCTTTTTTTGAAAAAGTAGAAGCCTTAGCGGAAAGACACGAGCAAGTGCTTCATCCTTTGATGACGGGATTTGTGGACCGTGGAAAAGACTTGGGTTCGGGTAGTTATGAATTTATTGAGCGACCCAAAATTGCAGTGGTGGGCGATCGTCCGACCTTCGCGAATGAATTTGGGCAAGTATGGTTTTATTTAGAACGCGACTTGGACTATCCGTTGGCTATTTTGACCATGGATAATTTATTTCAAACGGATTTGGATCAATATAATGTTTTGATTTTACCAGAAGGTCGCTTTCGCTTCAACGAAACCCAAAACCAACAGCTTGCAGAATGGGTACGTGCGGGTGGTCGTTTGATTGCTATTGGAGCGGCCGTTCGAGCTTTTGCCAATAGCAATGGTTTTGGCTTAGCAACGGACAGTGAAAATGGAATGGAAAGTGATAAAGAAGAGCCTTCCGTTTACGGTAATGCAACGCGCGAATACATCAGCAGCACCACGCCTGGCGCAATTTTTGAGACACAAATAGATGAAACCCATCCTTTGGGTTTTGGATTGGGAAAAACTTATTACTCTTTGAAAACAGGGACACAATCCTATCCTTATCAAGACAATATCTGGAATGTCGGCTATCTAAATAGCAATCCTACAACCTTTGGCTTCGTTGGTGCAGCAGCTCAAAAACGTTTAAAAGAAAACATGGTCTTTGGGGTGGAAAATAGAGGGCGCGGCAGCATGATTTATTTGGTGGACAATCCGCTCTATCGAGCATTTTGGGAGCAAGGGAAGTTGTTGTTTGCGAATGCTCTGTTTTTTTGAAGCTGAATACTCAGTACATTGTAAATTAAGTTTCTTTGTATTTTGTATAGGGGAGTTTGAGGGAGAAAAAAGGGTTTTAGAAAAACCCTTTTTTCTCCCTCAACCCTTTTTCGCCGCCGTCTTCGACGGCGGCAGATGGGTTTTTTAAAGCTCGAAATTC
>JBCCRX010000160.1:0-13824 GCA_039201015.1 Bacteroidota bacterium
AGGGTGAAAAGCATCAAAAATCTCTAATTTTTGATGCTTTTCACCCTTAAGAACCCCTTGGAGCAACCAAAAAATCCACCTTAAAAGATTTTTTGGTTGCGACTCCATGTATGTCGATTTTATTTTTTAATTGATACTTAGGATACTGATAATCAATAAAATAACTCTTACTATCCTTCGTGCCTTAGTGGTTTAAATAGGGCGGGCTACTCATCTACTAATTGCCAATTAATTGGTAGTGAAACACTAAATTAAAAGACAGTATGTTCAATAAAATATTAATTGCCAATCGGGGAGAGATCGCGCTACGCATTGTCCGTACTTGCAAAGAAATGGGCATCCCGACGGTTGCGATTTATTCGACTGCGGATCGAGAGAGCTTGCATGTCCGTTTTGCGGATGAAGCGGTTTGCATTGGTCCGCCTTCCTCTCGAGATTCTTATTTGAATATTCCACAAATTATGGCTGCCGTAGAAATCACCAATGCGGATGCAGTGCATCCAGGCTATGGATTTTTGGCAGAGAACGCTGAATTTGCGGAAGTATGCGCTGAATATGGTGTAAAGTTCATCGGACCCACACCGACAATGATCCGAAAAATGGGAGATAAAATTACTGCAAAAGAGACCATGATTGCTGCCAATGTTCCCGTCGTACCTGGCTCAGAAGGTCTGATTGGAAGTGTGAAAGAAGGGAAAACAATAGCCAAAGAAATCGGCTATCCCGTTTTGTTGAAAGCAACCGCTGGTGGTGGTGGAAAAGGCATGCGTATCGTCGAATCAGAAGAAGGATTTGAAAAAGGTTGGGATTCTGCGCGCCAAGAAGCAGGCGCAGCTTTTGGAAATGACGGCATTTATATCGAAAAATTCATTGAAGAACCACGCCACATTGAGTTTCAAATTGTCGGCGATCAATACGGTAAAGTGGTTCATCTTTCGGAGCGTGATTGTTCTATTCAAAGGCGTCACCAAAAATTAATCGAAGAATGCCCTTCTCCTTTTATGACGGATGAACTGCGGGAACGTATGGGAGAAGCAGCTATTCAAGCAGGAGCAGCTATTGATTATGAAGGTTTAGGAACAGTTGAGTTTTTAGTGGATAAGCATCGCAATTTCTACTTCATGGAAATGAATACACGCGTGCAAGTAGAACATCCTGTGACCGAAGAAGTGATTGATTATGACCTTATCAAAGAGCAAATCAAAATTGCGGCGGGCGAACCACTCACAGGTGGCAATTACTACCCAAATGCGCACGCTATGGAGTGCCGAATTAATGCAGAAGATCCTTTCTATGAATTTCGTCCTAGCCCTGGCAATATCGAATCTTTTCACAGTCCAAAAGGCTACGGCGTTCGGGTGGATACGCACGTGTATGCGGGTTATAAAATTCCGCCCTACTACGATTCTATGATTGGGAAATTGATTTGTAGAGCAGCGACTCGCGAAGAATGTATCAAGCGCATGGCTAGAGCATTGGATGAATTTATTGTGCAAGGCATCAAAACAACGATTCCTTTTCATCAGCAAATGATGCGCGATGAAAATTTTAAGTCCGGTAATTTTCACACGAAATATTTGGATGAATTTGAGCTGCAAAAACCTTGATTTTAATATCCATTCATTCGCTCATGTTTGCAAGAATCCTCCTATGCATCTGCCTATTTTTCTCTATTATCTTCTTGTTCTATGGCTTTAAAGTAGATACTGCTTACATGGTTTTTTCCATGCCGTTCGTAATCGCAATGGCTGTCATCTATGTGATGAGCCCACAAGTCAATTGGTGGTACTACAATAAATATCCTCCTACTTTGGATAAGCGCATGGCTTATATGATTCAGCAGCAATCTGCTTTTTTTCAACAGTTGAAGCCAAGTGATCGGGAACGTTTTTTGCAGCGCGTCGCGCTTTGTGTCATGGCACACGATTTCATGCCAATGGTGATGGAAGAAATTCCAGAAGACCTCAAAATCGTTTTTGCCACTAATTTGGTACAATTGACTTTTGGACAAGAAAACTTCTTATTAGAAAGCAAGTTTGAGAAAATCGTAATCTATCCCACCCCTTTTCCTTCTCCACAATTTCCAAAGCAATTTCACTCCTCCGAAATTTATGCCGAAGACGGTGTCATGATGTTTTCAGCAGAGCATTTGATGAAGGGCTTCGCCCAACCACAGCTTTATTATAATAGCGGCATGCACGAAGCCATACAAGCCTATCTACAAGTCTATCCCGATAAAGATTATCCAGATTTACCCGATGATATTTGGGCGCAACTCTACACAATCAGTAATTTCCCAGAAGAAAAGCTGCGGACTTGGATTGGATTAGAACAGATCAACCCTATGGCGGTGAGTATGTGTCATTTTTTAATGTTCCCAGAACGCTTTTTTGCAGTACTTCCAGAGCTATCCGCACAATTTAAACGGATTTTAAATTACTGACTCATGTTATGCAAGTAGCGTATTAACTTACGTTATTCGCTAATTTTCGAAATTGGCGTGCTTTGAATTAGAGTGGCTACCAGCCTGAGGCGGGCAAGTCGAGGCCACTCTAATTCATGAAAATTCTTTCGGAGCGAACCATATTTGAGCTAGAAGCTCAAATATGGTTCGCTCCTGAAAGAATTTTCTTACAAATTGTCGGGTTCGACCTGTCTGCCTCACCGTGTCCGCCTTAAGCGTGAGGCTGAAACTTAGTACATCGTAAGGTACTCGCTCTTGCAGCTCGTAAAGAAGGATTTACTCGTTCTATTGCATAATTCCTAGTTCCCTTTTCCCCTCCCATTTCCCCCTCGTAAAATCAGGAAACTGCACTGCCACGCTGCCCAATTCCACCGATAATTTAGAGAGTGGAATCACTACTGACCAATCCGCCGCATCATAGACATCCATGTCCAGTGGCATACCGCGATGTAAGCAATCAATTAAACGATAAATCTGTACAAAATCCATGCCACCGTGTCCGCCATTGGCTTCAATTTCGGCTTTCAGTTTCGTCCAAATCGGATGTTTGTATTTTTCGCGCATCGCTTGGTAGTCCGCTTCGTTCAGCCATTGATGTCCACCTTTTTCTTTCATCGAAAGACGCGACGGATAGCCTTCGTGGTAAGCCTTCGTGCCCGCCAGTGCATTGATGCGATTGTAAGGGCGTGGCGTGACCACATCGTGCTGCACCAAAATCGTTCGTCCTTTTGCCGTTTTGATCATCGTATTGCTCATATCGCCGTGTACAAAATCATGGCGATTGAAAAATTCGTTATCATTTTCTACGCTCAGGCTATGTTCCGTCAAGCCCGCTTCCAAACTGCTCATCGACACCAAACGTTCAAAGCGATCTCCCCGTGCAATGCCCAAATATTGAGCTACAGGTCCTAAGCCATGCGTTGGATAAAGATTGCCATCTTGCGCGATGTGATGTCGGATGCGCCATTGATCGTAATAGCCTTTTTTATCAAACATCAGGAAACGCAAGTCGTGGATGTATGCCGCTTCTGCATAAGTCAAAGTACCAAAAACGCCTTGTTCTGCCATATTCAGCAGCCATAATTCTTCGTCGCCGTAGCAGACATTTTCTAGCATCATACAGTTGCGCTGTGTCGTTTCGGCAGTATCCACCAATTGCCAGCAGCCCTCCAAAGTCATGGCAGCGGGCACTTCCACTGCCACATGTTTGCCTTGTTGCATGGCATAGACCGCCATAGGCACGTGATCGTCCCAAGGCGTTGCGATGATGACCAAATCAATATCATCGCGTTGCAGCATTTCCTTCCAAGCTTCTTCCTTACCCGCATAAACTGCAGGCGATTGCCCCATTTCCTGAAGCATTTGTGAAGCCGCTTCCGCTTTCTCCGCTCGAATGTCGCAAATCGCCCTTATAGTAGCTTTGTCTTTCAAAAAAGCAACTTGCTTGGCGTGTCCAGGTCCACGCATCCCTAAGCCAATGAAAGCGACCTTCACTTGCTCCATTGGCTCAGCTTTCAAACCCATCACACTTTTGCCTTTTCGTGCAGGCGTTTCCAGCAGCTTTTCCAATTGATCTTCCACTTGCATTTTAGGATATCTCCCTGCTGCACCAAGCCCTAGAAATGCGCCCGACCAGGCAGAAAGTTGAATAAATTTCCTTCGATTTGTCATGATGAATGTTTAAATGTTCGACTGTTTGAATGTTCGATATAGTTTGAGTTAGTTCGATTTTGTTTAATGCTAAGTAGGTGGGTTTGAATAAGCGTCAAATTTTGAGCGAGTTATTTTTTCTTGTAAAAGTGCTTCAAAATCGTTGCATAGCAGTAGTTACGGAACTATTTTTAAGTATTTTTAGAAGGAAAAAGAGCCGTTCAAGAATGTCGATTATTTAAGCACACCTACTTACGTACCTCAGTCTCACTTCAAAATTCATAATTCCCTGTTCGACATTCAAAATTCCTTTTCAGCCCACCACTTCCACCACACTATATCCACTCCCGCGTTTATGCACCTGAATTTGCGTAGAAATGCGTTCTTTCAAGGCTTTCACGTGCGAAATGATGCCAATGGTTTTGCCGCTAGCTTGCAGGTTTTCGAGGGTCGTAATTGCCATATCCAAAGTAGCTTCGTCCAAGGTGCCGAAGCCTTCATCAATGAAAAGCGAACGAATTAAAACGTTTTTCCCTGCCAAATCCGATAAGCCCAAGGCCAGCGCAAGGCTCACCAAAAAGCTTTCGCCACCCGATAGCGTACTCATGGAGCGAACGGAATTGGCTTGGTAAAGATCAACGATTTCTAGTTCGAGTTCTTCGCTTTCATGGCGTTGGATGAAGTAGCGTTCGTTGAGTTTTTCGAGATGTCGGTTGGCGTGATGCACCAATTGTTGCAAGGTCAGTCCTTGTGCAAAAACGCGAAATTTCTTGCCACTGCGCATACCAATCAAATCGTTCAATTTCTTCCAACGGGCATATTCGCGCTTCTGAACATCAAGCGAGGCTTGCAGCGACTTAGCTTGTTTTTTGCGCTTTTCGTTGTATTGAATCCGCTCTTTCAAAGCCCCTAATCCTTGCTGAAGTTGCTGATAGCCTTGTTCTTGTATATTTTTTTCTTGCTCCAATACATCACGCGTTTTTTGTGTCAAATCTTTTTGTTGTTCTGCTTTGACTTGGGTAATCGTGCTTTTCAGATTGGTGGCAATTTCTTGCTGATTTCGTTCTAGCTTTTTTCGCGTGTTGTCTAGTTCATTGGCTGCTTGCTCTGATAGCAGACTTTGTTCTGCTTCTTTAATCGTCAGATTAACTTTTTTCAAAGCAATCAAGACGCTGTTTTGCAGTCTTTTACCTTCTGCTTTGGTCTGATTGAGTTGCTCTTTTCTGACTTTCAAGCTACTTTCTTCTTGCGCCAATGCTTGATTATTTTCATTGAAATGGCTTTGCGTCTCAAGGTATTGCTTCTCTGCATCGGATAGTTCTTTTTGAAGTTTTTGGCGTTCTTGTTGCGGATTTTTGTCCGCTAATAAACCATAGCGTTTTTTTCTATCTGCTGTTAGTTGTTTCTCCAGATGATCCTTTTGTTGATGCAATACATCAAGACGATTTTTTGTATTTTTGAGTTGCTGTTGAAGAAGTTGTAGTGTTTGATGAAGTTGCTGTTGCTGTTTGTTTTGGCTTTGTAAAGCGTTTTGTTTGCTTTGAAAAGCATTTTGTAATTGACGGAGTTCTTCGATTTGATGCAATAATTCTTTTTCGCTTGCTAGCGGATATTTTTGCAGCAGTTTTTGAGCAGCAGACTGTCCTCTTTCCAGTTCCGAACGCCAAGTTTTGAGTTGTTCTTGTTGCAATTTGAATTGCGTCATTTCTTCTTGTAAACGCGTTTTTGCGGCTTCGTGATTTTCTTTGGCTTGCGCCGCTTTCACCTCTTGCACCTCCATTTTTGCATTGATTTCTTGGATAGCGGCTTGTCGCTTTTCCTCTTTTTGAAGATGTCGCTCATAGCTTTGCACTTGATTTTTCAAAGCCGCGTAGGACAAATCTGGTGTTTTTTCCTCAATGCTTAGTTCTCGGATATCTTGTTGAATGGGTGCTATTTGAAGTTTTAGTTTTTGCTCATTCGTCTTCGTATCTGCTAATTGCTGCTCCAAGCTTTTGTGAGCGATTTTCAATTCATTTTGATAGTTTTGTTCTTTTTCGACAGCGGTTTCTGTTTCTTCCAAGCGTTTTTTGGCTGCACTTTCAAATTCTTTTTTCCACGCGCCTTCACAATAAGGATGTTCTTCCGAACCACAAAGTGGACAAGCTTCTCCTGCTTGCAATGCTTGACGATCACGCTCGTAATTTTTGATTGCCAATTCCGCTTCATAATGCCTTTTTCGCGCTTTCAATTCCGTCTTGAGTTCGCTAAGCCGCTGGGTAGAAATTTGGAGTTGCTGTTGCTGGCTGCTGAGTTTTTCGCGTTTTGAAATCAAAGATTGATTTTGATCTTCTATATTTTGAATGATTTGTGTCAATTGCTGCAATTTAGAAAAATAAAGGCGCATTTGTCCGTATTGCACGACAGATTTTTGTATCCAATTGGCTCTATTTTTAAACTCCTTTCTGTAATGTCGAGGCGTATATGAACGCAACTCTTTTTCCATTTCTACGAGCAATTCTTGGGCTCGACTGACTTTTTGTGCTTCTAGCTTGACCTTCTTTTCTTGCGTTTTGAGTTTACCTTCAAAATTGAGTTGCTTCTGAGTGAGATTTTCTATTTTAGAATTCAAATCCTGAATGCTGGCTTTGAGTACATCCAATTGCGCTACATCTTTGGCGGCTGCTTCAAAAATACTTTGCGTTGACAGCCATTCGTTCAACTGAGAAAGCTGCTCCTCCACTTGCCCTAGCAGCTTTTGGTTTCTACTGAATGCTTCCTGATCTCGCCTTTGCGCTTGCTCCAGTTGTTGAATTTCATTCGCGGCAGCCGTCTTGCTTCTTTCTTGACTGGCAATTTGCGTATCTAGCTGCTCTGTGGCTCTGAAAATGGGTGCTTTTTCGGCTTCTTCTTGCTTTAGTTCTTGAAATTGTGTTTGCTCTTTTTCTAGTGTAAGTTTTGTTTTCTCCTTTCTCGCTCGTAGCTCTCCTACCTTTATTTCACCTTCTTCAATTTGCTTTTGCAGCTTGTTTTTTTGGCTCGCCAATTGAGTCAATCGTTTTAGATCGCTTTGAAAAGGAAGTACTTTCTGATGCTTTTCCAAACGCTTAAAATCCTCTTTTTTAGCCAATATCTGTTGCTCAATCTGAACTTGTTCGGCTTCTAAAGCAAGTTGTTTTTGCCGCAATTGCTCACAATTCAAAAGCCATTGCAGTTGTGTTCCAATTGTCTTCAAAGCTACTTGAAAAGAACGGCTTTCCTTTTCTTTACTTTCTACTTGCGCTTCCAATACTTGCAATTCCTCGGCGGGCAATATATCCAGTGCCAATAGCTTTTCTTGGAGTTGATTCAATTTTTGCAATTCCTCATCATGTCGCTCAAAAGCGGCTTGAGAGATTTTGGTGTAATATTCCGTACCCGTGATGCGCTCCAACAATTCGCTTCTCTCGCGTGCCTCTGCCTTCAAAAAAGCAGCAAAATCGCCTTGTGCCAACAAGACAGAACGGCAAAACTGATGATAGTCCAAGCCTGTAATTTCTTGAATCCGTTCATTGTAGCCATGGATGCGCTCATAAATAATATCGAAAGCTGCCTTTTGCGCATTCCATTGAGAGAGTTCCCTACGTGCAGGCTGAATGTTGCCGTCTGCTTTGTTTCGAGCACGCCAAATATTCCACTTCGAGCGAAAAAGCTGTCCTTTTACTTCAAATTCCACTTCCGCCAAACTATCAGCAGTTCCGTAGGACATCACCTCTTTTTCATTTTTGTTCCGATGCACTTTCCCATAAATCGCTAGGGTGATGGCATCCAGAATCGTTGTCTTTCCCGCACCTGTATCTCCTGTAATGGCAAAGAGTCCCGTATCCACCAAAGGCGTCTTCAAGAAATTCAACTCAATGCTATTGGTACTTTGCAAGGAGTTGATATTCCGTAATTTGACTTTATTAATTTTCATTCAAATAATAGGAAATGGACGAGAGAAAAAGGAATTTCTTCAAAAAACTGGAAACATCTCAAATATAGAAGAAATATAGGTTTGTTTATGGATTTTTGGGAAATAGTAGCCAAGTTTATCTACAATACAAAATGAAATGGATCACTCAAAGCAGAAAGTAGCCGAATTTATGGCAATCGCAAGAAATTTTTCTCTGTTTATAATGTTGATATGTTTATTTGTTTAGCTGGTAATCATTGACCAAAAAAAGTAAAATCAAGGGAATCTGTGCAATAAACAGATCAAAATTGCTAGAAACAACTTTTGCACTTTTTTACCCCCGAATGAAGTATAGAACATCTGCCTGCTTTTTTCCCTTATTTGAACTGTAGAATCAGTCATCTACTGCAAACGGGATAAATTTGTGCATATGAATATACTTGTTTATTGCGCCTAAGTCAGGTTCGCAAAATGTTGGTTTACAGAAAGATAGTACTCCAAATATGCTCTAAAGACCTATTTGCTGGCGAAAAATTTGTCATCTGTGATGTTCACACTTTTGTTATTTTAGGATTTAAGAGGGAAGTGGAATAAAAAGCTTATTAAATTGATTTTCCAACAAATTGATTATTTTGGCCCAATTGAAGCAGTAATCATTGAAACTCAACTTTATGAGTGATAAAGAATTTTTAGATTGTAGAGACAAATTTTTTCGTTGGGCTAGAAGCAATTGGTCTTTTTTTGATGAAAATGATGTGGAAGAAGTCTTTTTGGATGCCGTATCCATTTATATCGAAAAAGACCGTCAGCATAAAGTGAATACTGATTCTTATAAATATATAATAGGCGTTGGATATAGAAAATTTCACAAGCTATATGAAGCTAAAAGAAAAGTAGTAGAATTGAAATTTGATCCTCCGATAGATGAAGATTCGTATTTTAGGCTCAAAGAACTTTTGCGAAAAAATTTGAATAAAATAAATGAAAAGTGTAGAGCTTTACTGATTGCAAAATACTTCTACAGGCATTCTGCTAAAGAATTAATGGAAGAATTTGGTGCTGCATCGGTGGGCGTTATTCGACAACAACAGAAAAGGTGTAGAGATAGATTGAGGGATTTTTTTAAGAATGAAGAATTGGAAGAATTGGGATTTCTTTAGCAAACCTTTAAAATATACTAGAAATGGAAAGTAATCATAGAAATTTGGATAAGCTTGATCGTTACTTTGAAGGATCGCTTGAGGATGTAGAGATTCAGGCTTTGAATGAACATCTGAAAGATAAGACTTTCCGAAAGGATGCACTGTTTTTCGACCTGATGGTAAACACATTGAAGGAAGAGGAAGAAGCCCAGTTAGAGGAAATGGTGAGAGACGTTGATGCCGACAAGATTAACTCAGAGATTCGGTCAGAAATGGCAGCTCGGTTGAAGAAGCTACAAGCACAAGAAGTACCAAAAAAAAGGGAACAAAGCACACCTAAAGAAGCTAAAGTCAGAAATCTTCGTCCCATGCGTCGTGTACTGGCCATTGCTGCAAGTCTGTTGGTGCTAGTGATCGCAGGTACATTTTGGTGGAACAGTCGTTCTTACAATCCCAGTGAACTCATCCGCCAAAATTATTACGCGGCTGATGTACCTGGCACTTTGAGTGGTGGAGCAGTGGAGGATGAAGTGTTCCAAACTGCACTTACGGCTTTTGCGGCTACCAAAGATTTGGGAGTTGCTAGAGCGGGTTTTGAACAAATTACTCCCACCAATTCTAAATATGGAGAAGCACAATATTTCTTAGGACAGATCAATTTGCAGGAAGAAAAATTTGAAGCAGCGATCCGAAGTTACGAAAATGCGCTAGCAGCGGAAAGTTTGCCCAACTACCTTAATCAAAGCAAACTCAATTGGAATTTGCTTTTGGCTCGCTTGGGAGCAGGAGAAGATATCAGCAGCGACTTAAATCGCTTAATTGAAGAGGGAAATCCTCCATACGATCAAAAAGCAGAAAATCTGAAGAAACGTTTGAAATAGAGAAGATAGATAGGTGGGTGTTTAACCCAATTGTCTTTTTCTCTTCAATAAGAAGATCAGGAATAACAATGTGAATACAACACCGCCTGCATAATACATCCATTCTTTGCCCGAGCCTTTAACACTAGACATTTCCCCAATGGGAATAAAGCCTGACCAATAGTAAGGATGAGGTGCCTCACCACTAGCAATAAGATGTTGTTTGGCAGCATGTAATGCTTCATCTTTACTTTTTCCGTCTTCTAGTGCTTGATAAAAATGCTCCATCAAAAGCATACTTTTATCTGCACTTACTTGCCAAAGACTGGTAATGATACTTTTAGCACCTGCATAAGAAAATGCTCTAGCCAGACTAACAATTCCTTCGCCCTCTTTAAGTTCCCCTAAACCCGCTTCACAAGCACTCAAGACGACCATTTCTGCTTCTAGTTCAAGCAAATAGAGTTCATGGACGAAAAGCAATTGTTCTGTGGAAAGGGTATCTCCCAATTGGGATAAAGAGATGAAAGAAAAATTAGCGTTTTCTTCATTTGCCATCGCATGAGAAGCAATGTGTAGGAATCGAAATTGGGAGGCTAAATCAATAAAACGATGCTTAAGAGCGAGGGAATCCTTTAGTAGTTCGCCTTCAAAGAGATGGAGTATTTTACTGCTTGTTTCTTGATTGCCGAGTATAGCACTCAACATGATTGGCGTTTGTCCCATCATCAGGGTATCTTTTGCTTCAAAACTAGGTGCAATAGCTAACATTTGTCTTTGAGGCTGAATTTTCAATTGGCTCATTTCTTCTAAAAGTGCTATAGAATAGCTGTAACTAATTTGATGATTTTTGTGCAGAAAAGCGGCTTTGCCGAAGCTGCTAAAATCAATTCCTTCAACGACCTTTGTCAGAAGTGCATCAAAAGGAATGTAGCCCAATACGCCATCTGGAATGATTCTTAGCTTTTGTTGAACTTGTGCTTTTTCAATGACTCCTTGCAGTAGTTTTTCGTATAAAAGATAGGCTTTTTCTACATATATGCTAGTTAGACTATCTCTATCTAAATGCTCAAAATCTTTATAAAAAGGCTTGTAAATACCTTCTCTAAAATCTTGTATCCATTTTTTTAATGGAAAGTCCAGTGGGATAATATCATAGGTAAATTGATCTGCTGACACATAGAACCAGTAAATCTTTTTCTGCCCAACAAAATACTCCAATATACCTTCCTCTTGCCCTAACTGGCTTTGAATCTGACGAATTTTGGGAAGTTCTACCTTGTATTTCATTTGATAGTAAGTAGAATTGCTCTTCTCAATTTGCTCAATGAGTTTTGCGAGTTGCTGCTCCTTTTCGATCAATTCTTGTCGCAAATTGGATTGTGCTACTTCGTCGGCTTCAAATAAGGCTTGCTCTATTGCTTTGATATCACTTCTTAGCAGCTTTTCTCTTTCCAGCGTTTTACTATCCACCCCCAAAAGTGTTTTTGTATTACTTTCTTTCACCGCTTCTAGCAAGATCAGTGCTTTGCTTCGTTCAGCATATTGAAATGCTTTTTCGTAAAAAGTACTATTTCGAGTTTGCTCGTATAAATTTAAACATGTACTTAACGCCTGCTCATAAATCCCTTTAGCCTCTTTGCTTAAAAAAGCTTTGGACTCGTCTGATTCAAATTCTATACGGATGTCATCTATGAAATGAGCAACTAGATCGTAAGTTGCCAAAGCGGTCTTGAGTATGGACAAGTCTTGCTTCTGTTCTGCAAAAACGCGCAATATTCTAGCTTTATCCGCTAAATAATACACAAATTGTGGTTTCACACCTCGCAATATCACATCTCTACTTGGATTCACTAGATAGTTATCCGCCTCAAAATCGTAGCTGTAAAGTTGAATGGCTTTTTGGTAATCTTGCAGTGCTTCTTCTAATTTTCCTTGCTCGAAATAGATTTCTCCTCTATTGTAGTAAGCAATAGATAGCACTTGTGGAAGATGACTGGCTTCGTAATAGGGAATCGCCAAGGCCATATTTTCAAGTGCCTCATCCAATGCGCCTTGCGCTCTGTAAAAATCAGATAAATTGTTGTAGGCATCTCCTAGGTATTTAGGTCTTTCGGATTCATAAACACTATTTAAGGCGATAGATCGCTGATAATGCCACACTGCTTTTTCTTGATCCCCTGTAAATTTGTAGCCCAAAGCTAGATTTTGATGACAGTCTGCCATGGATAAAGTATCCTCTGCATATCGATCATCAAGCGGCAAGTTGTCGTATAGATTAAGGCGTTTTTGAGCAAATCGAACGATACTATTTCCATCTTCTAGTGCTGCATAATAAACCACCGCTTTGTTGTAGGCTCGACTCACTAGGAAGAAATCATCATAAGCCTCTGCTAGATCAATTCCTGTTTGGATGTAGTTTTCTGCTAAGTCAAAATCACGCTTTCTAGCCAATACACCACCTTGCAAAAGATAGATGTCTGTTTTGAAGTCGTCTGATAAGCTCGGATTGAAGCGAATTTGCTCAATAATTCGTGCATATTGCTGTTCGGCTGCATCAAACGCCTCAAGTTCGTACAGTGTAGTGCCCAAATTTTTTTGACTTTTTAATACATCAAAATGATGCGCCGGAAGCACTTGCTTTCTGATTTGTACTGCCTGTTCATAATACGTTATTGCGTCCTTCTTTTCACCTAAATTGTAGGCGTAAGCCCCCATTTTGTGATAGGCTAAACCCAGTAAAGAGTCTTTTTCCAAATCTGGTAGCAGCTTCTCTAATACTTGTTTTAGGGTACTAAAAGCAGCTTCATCTTTTCTTTCTTTGCTGTACTGAGTGCTTTCTTCGATAGCATCAGCAAGCTGCTCTTTATTTGTTTGTGTTAGTAGTAAATAAGGGAGTAGCAAGAATGAAAAACAAATAAAATAGCGCATGTCGGGTACAAATTTGAGTAGTGTCTAAATTGTTTTGTAGGTTTTGGAAAGCTCCTACTAGCTTGATTAATCGCTCTAAAGATATAAGTATTGAGCATTATTTTTAAAAAATATTGCTTTGCCTGTTCATGTTTTTCTGTTTTTGGTATTAAAGAGTGAAAAGATCAGAGAACGCGCTGATCACAATTAAATTCTAAAACAGAAAAATAGCATATCATGGCAACTCGATTTTTCCTTTTCATTTTTGCAGCCCTTAGCCTCTTCATGGCAAGCTGCGACAAAGACAGTGATTTCTTGTCTGAAAAAGATTTAGACACGTATGCAGATAGTCCAGCAGCACTAGATATACCTACTACACCAATAGAAACAATAGAAGATTTAACCAAAACCTATGTCGCACCTGAAATATCCCCTTTAGACCAAACTACTATTTCCCTCAATAACAATCCAATCGCCAACTTCGACCCACGCTGGAGCAGTAATACTTCTTATGGTAGTATAGGGTTCTATTGTAAAGGACTTTTTGCCAAGAATGCACAAATCAAGATAAAAATTATCTAACTGATTTGGCATTAATTTCAATGGTCATAGGTGAATTTCGTGGAGCAGGTCAGAAAAGCTTTTTTCACCTGCCGTAGAAATAACTCAAAGCTCTAATTTCATATCAAATAAGCTATTCATTCGTGGCTATTTTTGGGTTCAGTTCATTTAATAAGAAAACTCTGGCTCTAAATGATTTCATTTGGTCGAGTATCTTTAGAAAGATATCGCCAACTATTAAATTTCGTTTGTTTTCGTTTGGAAGGACGTCGAGTCCTTCCAAACGAATCAAGGTTTTTTAAAGGTAGAAGCGGCGAATTTCGC
>JBCCRX010000161.1:0-13774 GCA_039201015.1 Bacteroidota bacterium
CTTCAATTTCAGCGATCAATTCAAAGTCCGTTGGATCACTAATATCAATAATTCTGAAAATGCTGCTAGACAATCCATTCGCGACACCATACAGATAATGTCCTGATACCACAGCAGCACTTACCCCAAAGCTTTCCACAACTTCTTCCACTTCAGTCGTACAAGACAAGTCCAAGTTTTCTTCGGGCAATTCTTCCACAATGTCTAAATAGCTGATTGGCTCAGAACCGTTTCGGATTTCGTTCCATTTGTTATTGTCGTAGTACCAAAAAGTTACGGTTGAAGTGTCATAGACCATCAAGCCATCGGCAGGTGAGACGATATTTTGCCGTGCCGTGCTGTCTAGTCTTGGAATGAGCAAACCTTTGTCGCTGCTAGAGATGTCGAGCATGGCAGAGGCGTCGGGATTGGCATTGTTTTTATTGATCGCAACTTGTGCACGAAGGGCAAAAATAAATGAGCAAAAACATAGGGATAGATAGACCTTTTTCATGCGATGTGTAAATTTTGACTGTTCTTTTAAGACACTTGCAAAGGTCTTAGCTCTCCGTCAGAAAATTTTTCATCTATCTTAAAAAGTGAGGAGATAAGTGAATTCATTTGGTCGTCTTCTTAGAAAAAGACAGCCTCAAGGATTAATATTTCGTTAGTTTTCGTTTAGAGGGACGTCGAGTCCCTCTAAACGAATCAGGGTTTCCAAAGGATGAAGCAGCGAAATTCGCCGCTTCATCCTTTGGAAACCCTGATCAAATCGAGTGGGTTCGATACCCACCCGATTTAAAAGTGAACGTGAACTTGCATAGATAAGATTGAATGAATGAAATCATCTAGAGCTCAAAAGTGGGCAACTCCTATTTTTTCTGTCCCCGAATCACACTAAGCGTCTGCTGCGTAATACCCAAAAAAGAAGCTGTGCTACCAAGCGAAACTCGATTTTGAAGATTCGGATACATTTTCAGGAAGGTATTGTATCGGTCGTAAGCCGTTTGAAATTGAATCAAATCTAGCTTTTGAGAAAATAAATCTAGCATATGAATCGTAAAGTCCAACAATAGGCGGCTGAGTTTTGGAAAATGTTCTGTAAGCTTCATAAAATCATCGTATAGAATTACTTTTACCTCACAGGCTTCAATAGCTTCCCATACATAACGTTCAGATTTATTGTAGAAAATACTGTTGATGGGTGCGATAAAGTGGTTTTCATCAAAAAAGAAATGCGTAATGTCCTTTCCGTCTTTCAGATAATAAGTTCTCAGCAGCCCTGATTCTATAAACAGTATCCTTTTGGAATACTTATTCATTTCCTGAATGATAGTACCCTTAGGAATAAGTTCGCTTTTAAACGTTCCGATAATGGTATTGCATTCTTCTTCAGTGAAGAGTCGTTTGGATTGTAGGAAAGCGTGGATATTCATATGACTGGTAGTTCTGGAGCAAATATCGTTCTAGTTTCTAATGTTTGAAAATTTTCTGACTGCTGAGAGAAAAATTCATTTTTTGGGCGGAGAGCTGCCCTATTAAATATATAGCATTGTAGTGCTAATTCAGCGATTCTCACTATGGAAGTTTGTGTTTACCTATTGTCCATTAACAGGAAGTTACTCGACAATTTTTCAATTGATTTAAGCAAAATTTATCCAGAAATGAAAAATTCCCGTCTGAATGTATTCAAATACGGGCAGGTACTGGATAAAATCCGATTCCATAGTGAGAATTACTGTTACTAATCACAGTAATTCTCGATCTGAAAAATCATAGGCTAGACTTTTGAAGTTTTTTGAGCTAAAGTGCTATTTGTTGAGCCAAAAATGATCCCTTTTTAGAGCAACTTTCAAAAGTCTCTTCGCGTGTTCTTTACATCAGGAATTGCTGTACTAATTATACCCTACAACTCTAAGTAATTTATTATCAAATAATTAGTGGCAGAATACAGCTTCTGCCACGTTTTGCCACGCTTGAAACAAGAGGAGTTGCAGACATTTACGCTATATTTGTATCTAGCAAAATAAAAGCTTATGAAAATTAACAAAAAGTAAGTCTAAATTTTATCTAAAAAGATAGAAATGCAATAGCAAACAGATCGAAAGCGCACGCCAATGACTAGCAATCAACATCATATCAAAAATGGAAATTGGCTTTGGTATCAAAGAATTTTAGAACCAAGATTTAGTTTGTTGTTGGCTGCTATTTGTATAGGGATTTGCTCTATTCAAGCACAATTTTATCCTTATTCACTAGCCAAATTGGAATACAAATCTGATGCGCTGATTGACCAGATATTCAAAAATACTGATGCCAAGTTTGATGCGGAAAGTACACAAGCTATGCTCTTCAGCTTAGATTCTTTGTTTGCAAGCCCAAGTTCGACTAGTCGGCAAAAAGCCACCTGCTTAACGGTTTCAGGCTATCTATTAGCAGAACGAAAGGAGCGAGAAGAAGCATTCTTATTCTACAAAGAGGCACTACCATTAGTAAAAGGTTTGCCTAAAAATGATTTGGTTTATTCAGTGGTACACGGAAATTATGGGATGTATATGGCTTATTATCAGTTGCATGATATTGCATTGCCACACTTGAAAAATGCTCTTCCTGCCCTTTCGACTGAAAATGAAGAAAGCTCTTTCAAGGAAAGAGGATTATACGAAGCGATTATTCATTCTTACTATGCTACCGAAAAAATAGATAGTGCCATTTTGTATCAAGAAATTATGATTGATGCTGCAAAACGGCAAGAAAATAAGCTATTGGTATCGCAAGTATATAACAATGCAGGTTGGTCTTGCAATAATGCGAAGCGACCTAACAAAGCAATTCAGTACTATAATGCTGCTTTAGAATGGGCAGATACGACAACTGCAAAGGGACTGTTTTACTATGTAAATGCACTCGAAAGCCGCGCTCATCCCTTCGTTGAATTAGGATATTTTGAGCAAGCTATATCAGATTTAAAATATACTTATCAAGCTAGAAGACGATTGGAGGAGCTTACACATGCCATGCAAGCACTCGCTTACATTATCAATTACTACTTGAAGGCAGGGGAGGTAAATAGAGCCTATCAATTCGTCCAAAACGAATTATCCTACTTTGATCTCAATGCCAAAATTACCAGAAGAAATGCACCTGCTTATTTGGCATTGGCAGAACTGTACGAAAGCATGGGCGAGGAAGGAGCGGCAAAGCCTTACCGCAATGTCTATAATCAGTATTTGGCAGACAAATTTGAGGAAACGGATGTTTCCAAAGCGAGTTACAATCTGAATGCTTACATGAGCTATCGCAATCAAGTCCATGAGCAAGGCTTGAAGCTAGAACGATTAGAAAAAGAAAATTTAAGCAAAGAATTATTATCCACTCGCATACTGCTCTTTTTTCTGGGCTTGATTTCTTTGTTGGTAGTTGGATTGATTTATACTATAGGAAAAGGACGCATCAGCAAACGACAGCAAAGACTAGAATTGGAGCAGAAAAGCAATGAAACCCTACAACTCAAAAATGAAAATCTCCAATATGAATTGCGCCTCAAAGAACAAGATATTAGGCGAATTGCCGCAGACAATAAAATCAGAACAAGCTTAAAGCAAAAATTTCTGCAACAGCTCAAAAAATTGTCTAAGTATAAAGAAACGGAGCTGAAAAAAGAACTCCGCTTTTTGATTCGGGAAATAGAACAAACCATTGATAATCAAGAGCAACTATCGCTACTCCAACAAAAAGTAGAAACCATCAATGCCTCCTTCGAAGAACGTATTCGCGAACGCATCGAAGGCGTTTCGGCACGAGAAATTAAGCTGTGCAGCCTTATCAAAATCGGGATGAGCAATCAAGAAATCGCCAAGCTACTTTACAAACAAGACAGCACCATTCGCTCCTACAAATATCGCCTGAAAAAGAAAGCAGGCTTGGATTCTGTAAAGGAATTGGAGCGGATGGTGATGGAACTGTAGAATAACGAATACTGAATTTTGAACGGGGAATAACGAAGTTTTCTAAGTAGGACATGTACTTCACTTCGGCATCCGTAATTCCTTGTACGGTATTCGATATTCAAATGTAGAACAACGAACACTGAATATTGAACGCTGAATGACGAAGTCTGCCAATAGGACGTGTACTTCGACACCTGCCGACTACAAGACTAGATACATCGTGGTCAAGCGGGTTTGTAATTCCTTGTTCGATAACTTGTCTGCCTCAGGCCTGATTCAATATTTATCAACAACAGTCACTATGAAAAAGAACATTTACACCTTATCTCTATTGGGCATACTTTTCGCTTTGCCTATTTTTACTACAGCCCAATTGACCAACGACGATTTAGCCAATGCTATCTCGATCAATAGTTTACCTTTCACCAATACTGTTCTATCTTCAGATGCACAGCAAGCTACTGCAGAGACGGATGAGGAAGTTTGCAACAATAGTCCTACGTCTTGGTGGTACGAATTTACGCCTACTGTTACTGGCAATTACTTCATTACTTCGGAAGTCGTTGGTACGGTCAATGGAGGCACTTCCAATGATATTCGTTTGGGTGTTTATACAGGTAGTACACATCCGCTCACCCGAATTGCTTGCTTTAATTGGAATAAAGGAGCTGCTTTTGGAGAGGCAGAGGGTGTAGCTTTGACGGCTGGCGTTTCTTACAAAATAAGGGTTGGTCCGAATGTAGTTGGAGACATTCTGGATGTTACAACAAGAGTGCGGAATTTGGTTATCTGGGAGGGAAGTGTGAGTAGCGATTGGAGTGATGCTGATAATTGGAGTACAGCTAGTGTGCCTACTGCGGAGGATGTTGTTTTCTTGGAGGGCAGCGTTCCAAATGATCCAGTAGTCGGTAATGGAACAATGGCAGTCGCGGCAGCGGTCAGGATAAAAAGTCAAATTGATTTAACCATTGCAGAAGGTGGAAAGCTGAGCATTAATAGCGGTGAAAATAGGGGCATTTTTGTGGAGTTAGGTGCAGGAAACTTAGTCGTCAATGGAGAATTGACGATTGATAATATGGCAGCAGGAATAGTCATGCAAAATGGTAATTTTTCTATTGGTGCAAATGGTAAAACAAGCATTCAAAATACTTCCTCGGATGGCATTTTGATTGAAAATAGTTTGGGTGACATCACTGTAGAAGGAGAATTAGTCGTAGAAAATTCAGGAGAAGATGGCATAGACATTACTACTAATTCTTTCAACTTAACAGAAACGGGCAGTATCAAAATCTCTAACATGGATGACTCAGCCGCCGCTTTTTGGGAAGATATGACGGTTGATTTGAATGGAGAGCTGGACATTGAAACAGCAGGTGGATATGGGATTATTCTGCTAAATGACGCGGTGCTTAATATAGGTTCGACTGCCACTATTTTGATGGACGACCTCGGTATTGATGGTATTTATGCACAGAATGCAGCTGCGCAGGTCAATATAGACGGTCAAATAATACTTGAAAGTATAATTGGACGAGGCATTCGAATCATCAATGGGACACTAAATGTCAATGAAACCGCCAATCTACGGATCGAAGATGCCGCCACCGCTATTTTATTGAAAAATGAACTGACGCATACCCTCAATGGCACTATTTCCATTAGTGGAATGTCTGTTGATGGTATTGCACTGGAAGCAGCAGGGCAACTAGATATAGGGACTTCTGCGATGATTGATATTGATACTATTAATTTTGACCCTATTTACCTAGATGATGCTTCTGCCATTATCAACATCAATGGGACGCTCAATTTGGCAGAAGCAGAAAACGGTATCCATGTAGAAGACGGAATAATGAATGTGGGCGAAACAGGAACCGTGACGATCACCAATACAGATACTGGCATCGAACTGGAAGAGGATAATACAAGCACAATTGATGGGCAAGTGACGATCTCAGACGTGGAAAATGATGGTATTGCGTTGCGAGATGAAGTGATGCTCAATATTGGAGAAAATGCAGTCGTGGATATTTCCTTTATCGGGGTTGATGGTATTTTTATGACGCCTCCTTCTCCTGTGTTAAATATTGATGGGAATGTCCGCATCGAAGAAATAGATGAAGATGGCATAGATATGGTTGGAGGGACTATAAATATTGGAAGCACTGGTACACTTCACGTCAGCAAAATAGGTGACAATGGCATAGAGGATATCATCGGTAGCAATGAAGGACAGATTACGGTGACGAATGTAGTAGATGATGCCTTCAATACGGGCAATGGCACATTCACCAATGAAAGCACGGGTACGATTGATCTTTCCAATGCAGGGAAGGATTGCATAGATGTAGGGGAAACAATAGTCAATAATGGAATTGTGATCGCTAATAACTGCGACAATTTCACTATTGTGGATGGTACGTTTAACAACAATGCCAATGCCACACTCCGAGCGGATGGTTTGATTAATTCCAACAATACCGTTTTTGCAGCCAATAGTATTTTAGAGCCTGGTACTTCGCCTGGTTGCATCGTTTTCTTTTCGGGAGAAGATTTTTCCAATTCCACTATTCGAATAGAAATTGAAGGGACGGCGCCTTGTGCAGAATACGACCAAATTGAACTGGCAGACACATACACATTGACTGGTGCTACGTTGGAATTGAGTGGTAGTTATACGCCACAAATCGGAGAGCAGTTCACCATATTACTCAATGACGAGACCACTGACCCTATCACAGGCACATTCAGTGGATTGGCGGAAGGTGCTACGGTCGTATTGAACAACATAGAATTGAGCATTACTTACATGGGTGGAACTGGCGGCAATGATGTGGTATTGACTGCCGATGCGATCGTTCCTGTAGAGTTGCTTTCCTTTGATGGGAAAGTAGCTAGAGAAGTGATTGAACTCAACTGGCAAACCGCTTCTGAACTCAACAATGAAGGTTTTGAAATTCAAAGAAGCGAAAATGGCAAGCAATTTAAAACATTGGCTTTCGTGGCAGGCAATGGGACGACTTTGGAAACTCAAAACTACACTTGGCTAGATGAGCAACCACTTTCAGGCACAAACTACTACCGTCTGAAACAGCTCGACTTCGATGGTCAATACGAATATAGTTCTATCGTAGCGATTGACTTTGAGCAGCAAAAGAAAGTAGCTTTCCAAATTTTCCCTAATCCTACGAATGGCATATTGAACATTACATCTATTGACAATCAAGCAATAGAAAACATAGGAGTCTTTGATGTCAATGGTCGCTTGGTTTTAACTATAGATAATGCCAGTCCTCAAGTCGATTTATCTACTTTACCCAATGGCATTTATGCTTTACAAATTAGAGCAGGAATGACATTGCATCAGACCTATTTAGTGAAAGAATAACGAATACTGAATATTGAACACCGAATGGTGAAGTATGCAAATAAGACGTGTACCCGCTTCGACAACTCAGGCGTGATTCAAGATTCGGTGTTCGGTATTCGATATTCAAAAGCAAAATATGGAAAATTCAACAAAGCACCTACTAGTATTCTAGTTATCCAAGTATCATATACCTTCGTAGATATCCGATACTTAGCTAAATACACTATCTTTGCCCCATGAGGAGATTACCAACAGGCAGACAGAATTTTAGGGAAATCAGGAAAGAAGACTTGATCTATGTGGACAAGACAAAGCAAATGCATAACATCATTAGTGGTGGAAAATTGTATTTCCTATCTCGCCCTCGCCGTTTTGGTAAGTCCTTATTACTCTCCAAATTTCAGCATCTCTTCGAAGGGGAAAAAGAGCTGTTTAAAGGCTTGTACATTCATGAGCAGACCGATTATGACTTTGGGCAGTATCCTATTTTGCATTTTAACTTCTCTTCTTTTGGACATGCAGTAAAAAATTTAGAAGAAATTCTAGAGAGCGAAATTGAGGATTATGCCGCGAAATTTGATATTCCTATTGCTAAAGTTTCGCTTGGCAAGCAATTTAGAACCCTAATAGAAAGTATTTCAGCCCAGGGAAAACCTGTGGTCTTGTTAATCGACGAATATGATAAACCCATTACTGATTTTCTAACAGAATTGGAAAAAGCCGAAAAGAACCAAAGCGTGCTACGAGATTTTTTCTCTCCACTTAAGGATTTAGACCTAAATGGACATCTGCGCTTTCTATTCATTACTGGCGTTTCCAAATTTAGTAAAGTTAGTCTCTTTTCTGACTTGAACAACTTAACTGACTTGAGTCTGCATCGATGGAGTGATGATTTACTGGGCATCACGCAGCAAGAACTATTAGACTATTTTTCAGAGCATATAGAAGATGCCGCAAAGACCCTGAAACAAGGTAGAGAAGAATTACTAGAAGGTATCAAAACGTGGTACAATGGCTATGCTTATAATCCTGACATTAAATTATACAATCCTTTTTCGCTGCTTAGCTTTTTCCAAGCACATCATTTCAATAACTTTTGGTTCGCCACAGGAACGCCTACTTTTTTGGTGAAAACAATTAGAAATCAAGCTATACAACCAAAAGAATTAGAAGCGATATCCGTTCCGGAAACTTTTTTCGATAAATATTCTCTAAGTCAGATAGATGCCATTGGGTTGCTTTTCCAAACGGGTTATTTAACTATTAAATCAAGGCATACAAGACGCAACAGAAGCAAATACGTACTTGGCTACCCCAATGAGGAAGTCCGTATCTCTATGGTCTATAATCTTACAGAAGCTTTTACTTATAAAACTTCTTCAACCATTGGCAATGCGCTCATAAAAATAGAGGAAGGGCTAGAAGACGGTGACATTAGTATTTTTGTAGAACAGCTTAGAGTCCTATTTTCCGATATTTCTTACCACCTTTTACCTAGGAAAAAGCAGGATAAGCTCACCGAATTTGAAGTATGGGAAGGCTATTTTCATACTATCATTTACTTAGTCACCTCTTTTATGGGCTATCACGTTCAATCCGAAATCACGAAGCATAAAGGACGCTTGGATTTACTCGTCGAAACGGACGAACACCTCTACTTGATGGAATTCAAGCTCAACGAATCCATCGAAAATGCGATTGAGCAAATCAAAAATCGAGAGTACGCAGCCGCCTACAAAAATTCTCCTAGAACCGTGCATTTAGTTGGCATTAGCTTTTCTAAGGAAGAGCGAAATGTAGAGGATTGGAGGGTGGAGGTTTGGGAGTGATAATTATATCTTCAAGAGTATTCATGCAGGAACAAATACACTTAAAAATTACAAAAGCACTCACTCAGTATTTAGAATTTGATGCTTCAATCTTTGTACAAAGCTAGAGTAAAAGTGCTGTCATCAATAACTCCTCGCTTTTATCAGAAAGTTCTACTCTTTCGTCAGAAGTGTTCTACCTTATCATTGTACTATTATAATTCATTCCTCGTAAACCAACTGCTCAATAACTGAACTAACAATCAGCAACAGCGATTTTTTGTATAGCTTTTAGATATGTCATTTTTTGCTCTGAGCTACGGAATTAGTGTCTAATTGCGGGGTTGAAAATGACATTTCTTGTTCCAATATAACTGGAAATCATCCATATGAAAAATTGCTGAATCAACAACAGTATTTCTTTTAATTAATTGGTAATCAATATCTTATAAAATAATAGAATCAAATCAAAACACTTTTGCCACGTTTTGCCACACTCAAAAAAAGGGCAATCGTAAAGCTAGTCTCTACATTTACAAAACAACTAATCGACTCTTTTGGTCGCAAGCAAGAAGCTAGGAGGAATAAAATAATTGGGAATCCTAGATAGAGAACACCGATTTACGAAGTTCTACCAATATCAATTGCATCTACTTCGATATTCAAAAACAAGCAACATGAAAAACATAACAAAATACACCCTAGTATTCCTAATCTTCAATTTTTCATTCTTCACTGCCAATGCACAAGTTGCTATCAACGAAAATAGCAACGCTCCCGATGCTTCTGCCATGCTCGATGTGAGCAGCACTGACAAAGGTTTGCTCATTCCAAGAATGGACAGCACCGCACGAAAAAACATCGCTTCACCTGCCGATGGTTTGATGGTTTTTGATAGCACAACCAATAGTTTTTGGTTTTACAGCTCTTCTTGGACAGAAATACAAGGTGGAAATCCAAATAAACTAGCCGACGCGGATAATGATACCAAAATACAAGTAGAAGAAAGCATGGATGACGACGTAATTCGCTTTGATGTGGAGGGCAGAGAAGTGATGCAGTTGCTGCCAAACGATTCAACTACTTTTGAGGGAAGTACGCTCGATTTGAGTTTTACTGGAGCAATCAATATAAAGGCGATTGATATGGATAATGATGGGGACATAGATGCACTAGCAGCAGCCAAAAGAGCAGAGGACATAGCCTGGTGGGAAAACGACGGCAATCAGAACTTTACTAGACGCAATATAGATAATAATTTTAATGATCTCACCTATGCTGATGCTGCGGATATGGACGGAGATGGCGATATAGATGTGCTAGCTACTTCCACAAACTTTGATGTAGAAATTTGTTGGTGGGAAAACAATGGCAGTCAAAGCTTTACCAAGCATGAACTAGGAGAAAGGTATCGAGGCAACGATCTGAATATAGGGAAGGCAGTTGACCTAGATCAAGATGGCGATATGGATGCGATAGCGGGAGGTGGAGCTGCTAAGATATTGTGGTGGGAAAACGACGGTAATCAAAATTTTACAGCAATCACTATTGCTCAATTGACGGAAACCACAGAACTTTTGCCCATAGATATGGATGGCGATGGTGATATAGATTTTGTGTGGTGTTCTGAAATCGCTTCTATTGTTTCTTGGTGGGAAAATGATGGTAGCCAAAATTTCACAGAACATCGCTTGGATAATGATTTTCGAGATGTAACTGATGTACACGCAGATGATTTAGATGGAGATGGCGATATAGATGTGCTAGCAGCTTCTAATGATGAAAACCGAATAGCATGGTGGGAAAATGATGGTAATCAAAATTTCACCATTCAAGTAATTGCTAACCTTGATAACCCCTGTGAAGTCAATACAATAGATGCAGACAATGATGGAGATTTGGATGTTTTTGCAGGAGATTGTGGAGAAAATGAAGTAGCATGGTGGGAAAATGATGGTAATGAAAATTTTACTAGACGAAGTATAAACTCCAATTTAGACCTTACTCATAGCGATGTAGCAGATGTAGATGCCGATGGAGATCTAGATTTATTTGGAGTCTCCTTTTCAGCAAATGATATTTGGCGATGGGAAAATAAGAGCAATGGAGAAGCTTTCATTAATGCTAAATTAGGCATAGGTACGAATAATCCTTCTACCGCACTAGACGTTAACGGCACGATCACTGCTACGGCTTTTGCAGGGGATGGTTCAGAGTTAACCGATGTAGGGACAGACGATCAGATGATAGATAAATTTGAGCTAAATGGTACTGCGCTCTATTTATCTTTAGAAGATGATGGAGAAGAAGATCAACTGGTAGATTTATCAAGTCTTGACACCAATACCGACAACCAAACCATCGACAAACTTAATCTCAACGGCACGACACTCGAACTCTCATTAGAAGATGATGGAGAAGGCGACCAAACTGTTGATTTAGCAAGCATAGATACCGACACCGATAATCAAACGATTGATAAATTGAGCCTCAATGGTACAACACTTGCCATTTCTCTAGAAGACGATGGCGAAAGCGATCAAACAGTAAACTTGGCAAGCATTGATACCGACAACCAAACCATTGACAAACTTAATCTAAACGGTACGACACTTGAAATCTCTTTGGAAGATGACGGTGAAGGCGATCAAACGGTCAGTTTGGCTTCCTTACAAGACGATTTAGGTGACCACGAAGCTACTCAAAACGTAGAATTATCCAACTTTTGGCTCTCTAATGATGGCGGTAGTGAAGGTATCCGAATTGACAATAGTGGAAATGTTGGTATTGGTACTTCTTCGCCAGGTGCACTATTGGATTTGGGCGATGGCAGTGGCGATGATGCGGTATTACTCCGCTTCAATACGGAACGAGCATGGCAATTCGAGCAAGGTGGATCAGGTGCAAACAATAACTTATTCCTAGATGCACAATCGAGCGGGAAGAACTTCAGCATTCGCTCAGAAGATGGGTCTGTTATTGCAAGTTTTAGAGGGGATAATGGTAGCAATAATAATGTAGGCATCAATCAAACAGTTGGCACAAATGACAATACTTTAGTCGTCAACGGTACGGCTTCCAAAAGTACGGCTGGTGATTGGCTAGCCAACTCTGATGCTCGCCTGAAAAAGAATATCCAAGCATTAGATTCAAAAGCAACACTCAAAAAATTACTTGGCTTACAAGGCGTTACCTACGAATGGAACGACAATAAAACAGGCTCGGATCGTCCCGAAGGTATTCAATATGGCTTTACTGCACAAAACATCCAAACGGTCTTCCCAACTCTAGTGCAAGAAGATTCAAGAGGCTATCTACAAACCGCTTACGGTACTTACGATGCGATGTATGTGGAGGCGTTGCGCGCATTGAATAGTAAAAATACAGCATTAGAGAAAAGATTGAATCAAATTGAGGAAGAGAATGAACTGCTCAAATCACAAGTCACCAAAATTAATCAATTGGAAGCGATGTTAGAGCAATTACAAGCACAAGTTAAAGTAGAATAACGAACACTGAATGCTGAACAAGGAATAACGAAGTTTCCCAATAGGACGTGTACTTCGTCATTCGATATTCCTTGTTCGATATTCGATATTTAAAAACAAGCAATATGAAAAATATAACAAAATACATATTAGCATTACTCCTTACAATTTGTTCATTGTTCCTTGAAGTAAATGCGCAGATTGCCATCAATGAAAATGGCAATGCTCCCGACTCTTCTGCCATGCTCGACATTAGCAGCACCAACAAAGGCTTACTCATCCCAAGAATGGACAGCACTGCGCGAAGTATGATTACAAATCCTGTAGAAGGACTATTGGTCTATGATGAAAGCAGTCGTAGTTTTTGGTATTTTCGGGAAGAATGGACAGCACTGAATCAGGATGTCAATATTGAATTTGATGGAAACGCTATTATAGTTAAGCAACCACTTTCCTTTGAAAATGTAGAAGATGTAGTTTCCAATGTCTCTCCCGATGAAGATGAAAGTACAACGATAAGCGGAGAAGTCTGGCAATCTTTCACACCAACCGTAGATGGAGAACTTAGTCGAATCAGAGTGATACTCAGTGAAGGAGACGATCCAATATTTGATGGTGGCTATATGAGAATTTATGAAGGCGAAGGAGTAGCTGGAAATTTATTGGCAGAAGTAGCGGTCGCGGCGGAAACAAGTGGTGACCCAAATATCAGTTTTGATGGAGCGTCAGTCACTTTACAAAAGGATTCCATTTATACTTTTTCACTACAAGATACTGTTAACAATCGCTGGCGTCAATATTATACCAGTGGATATGCTGGTGGTAGGGCAAGTTTTAACTCAACTAGGGATCTGTTTTTTAGCACTTTCATGAACTTTGACTCCACTTACATACACGAAGCCATCACCTTTGATACGACTGGAGCAACTTACTCCATGAATCTCAATGCCGTCGATACCATATTTTTTTCGGATGGTACTTATCAAATAATGGCTCTCCCCAATCCTGATGGATTCAGCGATCAAATGCTCACCACAGATGCCAATGGAGTGATTCTTTGGAGTGATCTAGTGACCAATACCGACCATCAAATGATTGATACTTTTCAATTAGATAGCACTATACTTGCTCTTTCTTTAGAGAACGATAACGAAGCAGCACAGACCGTCGATCTATCCA
>JBCCRX010000162.1:0-13653 GCA_039201015.1 Bacteroidota bacterium
ATTTATATTGCACCACAAGTGGACAAGGCATTTTTTCTTGATAAAGCAGTAGTAGGAACGAGGAAGTGGTTTGATGGACAAGTAGATGCTTCGAAATGGGAAAAAGAGCACAATTTATCAGATTACGCCAACTATTTTGAAGATGCAAGTGATGAAATAGCAATAGGAGAAAAAAGTGCAGACTATCTTTTTTGGACGTCTGCCCATGCTAGAATCAAAGCTGCCTTACCTAATGTAAAGCTTTTAGTGATACTCAGGAATCCAATAGAGAGGGCTTGGTCAATGTACTGGAATGAACTGGGCAAAGGAAGAGAAAAACTATCTTTTGAAGAAGCAATAGCAGCAGAAGCAGAAAGAATAGCAAAAAGTGATTATGCTAAAGATCATTTATCTTACCTCACTAGAGGTTTTTATGATAGAAGTTTAAAGGAGTTGTTTAAAATATTTGATCCAGAAAAAGTAAAGGTGTTGATTTTAGAAGAGTGTTTGGAATATCCAAAAGCCAATCTTCAAGAAGTTTATCAATTTTTGGGTGTAAATGATGAAATGGGTTTTGAAAATATTGGCAAAAAAGTAAACGTAAATTGGACGCTTTTACCAAAGCCTTTTTGGAAAAGTCATGCCATACTCGCTTGGATAGAAGCCAAAATATACCGTAGTATTATACTCTTTAGCAAAGTCGTTTACAGGAATAACCGCTTCAAAAGAAGAAAACTTAGCATGTTTTTAGCCCGTCCTTTTCGATTTTCTAAAAAAGATGTGCAGATGGCAAATAAAACACGTATGGCACTTCAAAAAAAATACAGCGCCTCTATTCAACAATTGGAGCAACTAATTGGAAAACACTTATCTATATGGTGCGCAGAATAAAAAATGCCATCAAAAGAAGAATCGCTAATTTCATTGCTACGGAAAGTGCCTATCATTTTTTGGTGAGAGATTGGATGGGCAAAGCAGATGTTGATGTCATGCAGTATTTCTTTGGCTTGGACTTCTTTCGCTATCAATTACGACCTGTTGAACCAAATTTGGTACACTACAAAAATGTGCTGCTACTTGCCCCACATCAAGACGATGAATCTATAGGTGCAGGAGGCTTGTTACAAAAATTGAATCAACAAGGAAGTAATATTACGATTGTATATGTGACGGATGGGGCGCAAAGTAATATTCCAAATACTAGTGCAGCACAGAGCGTCAAAATCAGATTTAAAGAAGCTCAAGGAGCACTCAAAAATATTCAATGTTCCGTTGAAAAGCTGAATATATCTAATTTATCGCCTGCTCCAACGGTAAAAGACTTAAACCACCTATCTGATATTATACAAGATTCTAGACCAGATTTAATTCTACTGCCCTGGTTACTCGATCTTCCTGCAAAACATAGAATGGTAAACCATCTACTGGTTCTATGTAATAGAATAAAGCCTATTAAAATGTGCGAGATATGGGGTTATCAGGTACATAATCACCTATATCCAAATATTTGTATAGATATATCTAACGAAATGCAGGAAAAAGTTAGAATGATCGAAAGCTTTAAATCACAAAATACTACCTATAAAGCATATGATAAGATTACAAAAGGTTTAAATGCTTATAATGCAAAGTACTTGAATAGCGCAGATTTTGCTGAAATCTATTTCGGCTTGAGTAAAGACAAATATTTATCGATTACAGAGCATACATATAGTTCTAACTTCGAGTTAGTTTACAAAGGAGCTGAGAATCTACATGTAGTGATGGAAAAGCTTGAACAAGAAGTTACTGGTTTATTGGTTACAGGGCGCTAGTCAAAACTATGCAATTTCATTGCAAGACTTTAGTTAGCTAACTCCTACTAGTTTGCTTATTTTTGTGAGGGTAGTGGATGCGCTAGCATCCGCTGGTTCACAAAAATAAGCAAACGATGGGTAAAAACCGAACGAATAGTCATAGTGTAAGTCGTCTGACTTGCCACCTAGTGTGGGTGACAAAATATCGTTATCCTGTGTTAAAAGGAAAAATACAGAAACGCTGTCGATCAATTCTTATACAGATTTGCGATGCAGAGGATGTGCGCATACTTTCGGGAGCTGTTGCAAAGGATCATATTCACATGCACATAGAATATGCTCCGAAGCATTCGCTAAGTAATTTGCTAAAAAAGCTAAAAGGTCGAACATCTCGCAAGCTTCAAATGGAATACCCAGAACTGAAAAAACGATATTGGGTCAAGCATTTCTGGGCAATAGGTTATGGTGTGTGGAGTACTGGCAATGTTACAGAGGAGATGATAAACAGCTATATAGAAAATCATCGAAACCCCTCAAATGAGGAAAATGCTGATTCCTTTGTACTGGAATGAGGACAGTGAAAAATGAGCGTAGTCTCATTTTGAGTCGAAGACTTTCAGGCTGCCTACACCCAACCTATGGACTTTCAGTCCATAGTTGTTAAGCATGATAGTTATGCCCATAAAATAAAGCAAACTAAAATTCAGCGTGAGATAGTACTATGCTTCTAATAATTGGAGTTCCACGATCAGGCACTACTCTATTATCTGTAATGCTTAATAACCACTCTGAAATATTCATTGATGATCAGACTGTATCAAAAAGAATTGTCTTACTATATAAAAAGTATGATAGATATTATTTGGCTAAAGACCAGTTATCTGAACGTTTCTTGAATATTGTGGATAAGGATGATAAAAAGAATCGAATATATTCTTTATTAAATGGAAGAGAAATAATCAATGATATTAGTTATACACTCGATAAAGCGGTTAAAAGAAAGGCAAAAAAAAATGGTGCGCTAATATTAGGAGATAAAAGTCCTTTGATTATTGAATTATTACCTTATTTTATCAATTTGTTTCCTGAAAGTAAAATTGTATTTATAACTAGAGATGCAAGGGCTAATGTAATGTCGTTGGTCAAAAGACAATATATGGATATACAATTAGCTGCTCAGATGTGGAAGGATTGGAATATAAAAGGATTAGCTTACAAAGAATGGTTGGGAAAAGACAAAATATGTCAAATCTCTTATGAAGGTTTAGTCAAATATACTGAACAAGAGTTATTAAAGATATGTAACTTTTTGAATATTGATTTTGAAACATCAATGTTAGATTTGTCTAAGTCCGAAGCAACACAAAAAAAAGACGCGTATGTAAGTAAGCAAATAGACGAATCATTAATTGAACGATGGAGAGGTGAACTATCTACAAAACAAATCAAGCAAATCGAAAAAATAGTGGGAGACCTCATGCCTCAACTAGGTTATAAGGTAGAACACGAAAATTTGCAGTATCAATCTTTATCTTATGGTAAGCAATATCTACTGAATGTTAAACAAGCTGTGAAATTGATATTTGTTCCAAAAAGAAAAGTGATGCGCCAACGTACTTTAGTTGATGAATACATACCGCTTTCTATACGTCTCCGCTATCTTTTAAGGGTAATGGCTAGAGGATTAATCAATGAGCGCTGGTTTGAACACAGATAGAAAAAAATATAACGTTGCTAAGAAAGAAAATGCTACAAAATCAGTACTTAGCATATTAGGTACAAATCTCTTTCTTACTCCTGTTCAATTATTATTGGGTATTTTGATTGCTCGCTATCTAGGACCTGAATTAAAAGGAATACAAAGTTTTGCAGGTGTTATCTTTTCTTTTGGTTGCTCCATATTTTTGTTGGGATTTACCGCCAGCATACGTTACTACATTAGTATATCGAAATATAAAGCAGAGGAAATCTTATTTACTGTATTACTTTTAATCTTTGCCTTTAGTGCCATATTCTGTGGTTTAATTTATAATTTATGGTATTTTCAGCACTTTGGTAAAACAGGGAATGAATTTTCTGATTTTCAAATAATGATTGTTTTGATAGGTGGTAGTGTGACCATTGCTAATTTATTGTTAATGCGTTTTCTAGTAGGTATGTCTTGTTTTATAGCTAAGAATAAATTTACAATCATTCAGACGCTTTCTTATATCAGTATTGCTTTCTTGGCAGTATTTTTAGACAAAGGATTAGATGGTGTTTTGGCAGCATTTGTACTATCAAAGATTGTATATGCTATCTTATTTCTAAGCTTTCTATTTAGTAAAATCAAGCCACAGTTTAGGTTTAACTACTCCTTTATCAAAGATGGGATTGCTTATGGAATTAGAGCTTGGTTAAGTGAAATAATACGTGTCTCTAATCGAAGAATTGATCAATTCATTATTGGATTATTTATTATCCCTGAAATGCTTGGTTTATACGCTATTGCAGTAATGCTTTCAGAAGTTTGTCAAAAAGTTCCACAATCAGTGATGCAAGTATTTTTTAATAAAGTTGCAGTAGGGGAGTCAAAGAGACAGCAACAGCAATTACTTTATAAAATACACAAGGGGGTTTTGTATACGACACTAGCCGGAGCGATTATCTTTGTGGTATTAGGATATTGGCTAATTATATGGGTGTATGGAAAAGATTATGAATATTCTTATACACTTCTACTTGCTTATCTTCCTGGAGTACTTTTCTATATGTCCACTAGAATTTTTTTACAATATTTCAGCAGTACAGGAAGACCTATATTGAATGTTTATACTCAATTATCAGGATTGATAGTAGGAGCTATATGCTACATTATTCTGCTCCCATTGTCTGGCGTTCTTGGAGTGGCAGTAGGTAGTTCTATCGCATTTTCAATTACTTTAGTAGTTGCAATTTATATTTTTTCTAAAGATGTAGATAAGTTGAAAATATCTAAATTATTTCTATTCTCTACAGAAGAGAAACAATGGTATAATGCTAAAGGAAAAGAAATTATATATCTGCTCAAGCAAAAAATACCATTTTAGAAATAGAATGCATCTATTATTTCTAATAATACTTGCCATATTTCAATAAGTATTTTACAAAAACTACATTAATGAAAAAACTACTTGTCACAGGCTCATCAGGACTCATTGGTTCAGAACTTGTTAGGCATTTTGATCAATTGGGCTGGAAAGTATATGGTTTAGATAACAATCTGCGTGCAGATTTCTTTGGACCAAAAGGAGATACTCGTTGGAATCAAAATGAGTTGCTTCAAAACTGTGAAAACTTTGAGCATGTTGAGTTAGATATCCGAGATAGAAAAGCAGTTTTGAATCTATTCGAACAATTAAAACCTACACATATTGCGCATACGGCAGCACAACCTAGCCACGATCTAGCGGCTTCTCGTCCCTTTGATGATTTTGATGTGAATGCGGTAGGAACTTTGAATTTATTGGAAGCCACTCGACAGTTTTGTGCAGAAAGTCCCTTTGCACACATGAGTACTAATAAAGTATATGGCGATGCACCCAACAATTTGAATTTGATAGAATCAGAAACACGTTGGGATTATGCTGATGAAATGTATTATCATGGCATAAAAGAAAACTTTACTATCGACCAATCCAAACATTCACTTTTTGGTGCTTCAAAAGTAGCTGCTGACGTGATGGTACAAGAATATGGACGCTACTTTGATGTGCCTACTTGTGCATTGCGGGGGGGGTGTTTGACGGGACCTAATCATTCAGGCGTAGAACTACATGGTTTTCTAAGTTATCTTATCAAAGTAAATATCACAGGTGGTGAATATACTATATTTGGTTACAAAGGGAAACAAGTAAGAGATAACATTCATTCTTACGATGTGGCGCGCTTCATAGAAGAGTTTTTCAAAGCTCCTCGTGTAGGAGAAGTTTATAACATTGGCGGTGGTAGAGATAATTCTACTTCAATTTTGGAAGCTTTTGAAAGGGTTGCTAATATTACTGGAAAACCAATGAACTATAAATACTCAGACAAAAATCGTGCAGGAGACCATATATGCTATATTTCTGATTTATCTAAAATGAAAGCGCATTATCCTAATTGGGAGATTACCAAGTCCTTGCAAGCTGTTTTTGAAGAAATTGTGACTTCTTGGGAATTAAGATTGAAATGAGTAGAATTCTTATTGTGAGCAGATCTTTATTGCCAATACCTTCGGGGTCAGCAGTTATAATGAGTAATCTTATATCAGGTTTTGATAAAGAGAATGCTGTTGTAATATGCGAAACACGTAATAATGCGACTCAAACTTGGACTACTTCCTATCCTGATGTACACTACGTGAACTACGATAAAAGTATAAATGGTAAAGGGGCAGCCTATTTTAGGTGGTTGAACAGTAAAAAATTGGTGGACTTTTGTGTGAAAATTGCAACCAAATATCAGTGTAGCCAAATCTTAGGTATATTTCCTGATGACTTTTTTTTATATGCTGCTTACAGAACAAGTCAAATACTCAACTTACCACTACACACTTGGTTTCACAATACTTTTTTGGACAACTTTACGGGCTGGAAAAAACTGATAGCCTACTATTTGCAGCCTAAAATATTTAATGAGGCTAAGCATAAATTTGTGATGAGTGATGGAATGAAGGAGTTCTATGCTCAGCAATATCCAAAAGTTCATTTTGAAACATTGGTTCATGGTTTTAAACTTCCTGACATAACATATAGGAAATTAAAAATCAATAAAGAAAAATTAAAATTTGTATTCACTGGTAGTTTCAATGATTCTTGTAGAGATGCTTCAATACGCTTAATGAGCTACATTATTCAGCAAGAAAACTATGAACTACACTTATACACAGGGAATTCAGAAAAAGACTTGAAAAGCGCAGGTATAGAAGGCAAAAATGTGTTCTATCATGATTTTGTAACACTTGAAGTACTGTATAAATTATTACCCCGATACGATATAATGCTCTTACCACATGGACTTACTGGAAATCGGACAGATGTAGAATTTAGAACTATTTTCCCAACTAGAACTATTCCTTATTTATGCTCTAATCGTCCTATACTAGCCCACAGTCCAAGTGATGCTTATATCACAAAATTCTTGAAACGCCATGATTGTGCCTTCATTGCTGATGCTCCAAGTGAAGTTCAAATCGCACAAACTATACACCAAATCGTCTCCAATATTGATAGGAGAGAGAGAGTCATAAAAAATGCCTTAAATTGTGCAGCGCAATTTGATGTAAACAAAGTAATAGATAAACTGAAGAATGCAATATTACCTTGATAAGTTTGTAAAAGTATTTTTTTACCGTGGTACACTTATTAATACAGATATTATTAATGTTTTAATGTTTGTAGCTACCATCATCATACTGACAAATCTAAATGGTATATTTAATTTGATTTTTGGTGTTTCTGCTCCTTTCTCCCCATTAATTTTGCCTTGCGTGCTGCTGCCTACTTTCTTTTTTATGGTTACTGGAGTGAAATTTCATATACTCTGTACGATGTATGTAGTTTCATTATTATGCTACTTGATAATGAGTGGAATATCGCTAATAGGGCATATCCAAGAACACGATCCTGAATTGCTGGAAGATAATACCTATCTCAAGAATACAAGACTCTATTTGGTTTCTATCTTAACTGTATTTTCTTTCTATGTTTATACTAGATATAAGATAAAAAAAAATCAACTTCTGCCTTTTATTGAATTTTGTACTATTTTGTTTCTAGCAACGACCGCCTTAACTCCTTTAGCCGAAGTTTTAGGACTAAACGATGTATATGAGTTTGGAATAGTCACAGATACTTATGATCGAAAGACGGGGGCATTCAAAAATCCTAATTCAGCAGGTTCGCATGCTAATCTAACGCTAGTCTTCGTGCTATTCATGCTCACGATCACTAAAGGATGGAAAAGTGTCTTATACTTGGTCCTTGTACCAATACCTGTAATTGCTAGTATTGCAACTTATTCTAAAGCTAGCTTAATCATGTCTGTGCTAGTGTTCTTTATTTTTATATTCTTCGTACTTTTTCGTAAAGTAATAGCTTTGAATGTCAAGAGTAATATTAATCGTATTACTCGTATTACTATGATAGTTATGATAGCTGCTGTTGTGTACGCTCCCTTTTATTTAATATCAAAATTTGAAGAATTATCACATCCTCAGCAGCAACGAATTATGCAAACCATTAGACTAGTTTCGGGAGAAATAAACGAAGAAACCACTTCTCACCGTTCAAGGGTCTATGCAGAGGGCATATACCTTATTAAAAAACATCCACTAATTGGGTTTGGTTTTGCAGGATTACACCGCTTGCCTGTAGCAGGTTTTGGTGTTCATAACTCTTATCTTGCAATGATTGGTGAAGCAGGAATATTCGTAGGAATACTGTTCTTAATATGGTTGTTGTTGTCTCTCTATTATGCTGTATTTAATAGGTATCCCTTCCAATTAAAATTCTTTTGTTTTGGTGTTCTTTGTGTACTATTTATTCAAGTATATTTCCCTACTGCTGCAGGCTTTGGAGACCGAGTGGGAACACTAGTATTAGGGATTATCTTCGGAATACTTAGTTTTAAAAGAGATGTGTATGAAAAAGTTGATTAAAGTGCTAAGAAATAAGTTGGTTCTTTTATTCAGAGGAAGACAAGGTTTAGCTAAGTTTATGGGAGTAACAATAGGGAATGACTGTAGAATATTTACCACTAACTTTGGCTCAGAACCATTTCTGATTACCATTGGAAATAAAGTAACTGTAACGAAAGGTGTGAGATTTGTGACACATAATGGTAGTACATGGTTGATTGAAGATGAAGCTGGAAGAAGATATGAATATAGAAGAATAGAAGTTGGTAATAACGTCTTTATTGGTACAGATGCACTTATTCTGCCTGGTGTAAAAATAGAAGATAACTGTATCGTTGCAGCAGGAGCAATAGTTACAAAATCAATACCTGCTGGTAGTATTGTTGGTGGCAACCCTGCTAAAATTATAGGTTCGTTTGATCTATACAAGGAAAAAGCTTTAGAAAACTTCCCCTCTGCCCAGCAAATGGATAAAACTAAAGCTTACAAAGAGCGAATCCTCCCCTTAGTTGACAACACATTTAAGGTTTATTTACAAACGAAATCTTAATAAAATTCAAATAGAAAAGTACATATATAGCGATAGAAAATGCTTCGATTAGCGATAAAAAAAATTTTGAGAAAACGCTCCTTCAAAGATTATAAACGGATTGGGAATCAGCTTTCGAAGGCAGTCAATGCTACTTTTAGACCTACAGTAGATAAAAGGCGAATCTTGCTTATTGTTGGGTGCCAACGCTCGGGTACGAGTATGTTGCGAGCTGTTTTTGGAAAAGACCCTATGACGAAAATATTTGCTGAGAAAAGTGTTTTGTCATCCGATGACAAAATTTATAATATTCGATTAAACGCAATCAATAAACTCAATGAGCAACTTGAAAGCTACAACTATCCATTATTGGTATTAAAGCCACTGGTAGAAAGCCAATATACTACCAGTTTGTTAGATGAAATTCCAAATAGTAAAGCAATTTGGCTGTATCGGCACTATGTGGGTGTTGCTTACTCCAACCTGAAAAAATTTGGGATGCAAAACTCTATCAATAATCTTCGGCCTATTGCAAAAGGTGAAATGGATAACTGGCGTTCTGAAAATTTAGCACCTGAAACAGTTGCTTTGGTCAAGAAGTACTTTTCAGAAGACATGAATCCCTATGATGGAGCTGCATTATTCTGGTATGTTAGAAATAGTCTCTTTTTTCAGCAAGAACTACAAGACAATGAAAAAGTGATGCTTTTGAATTATGAAGATTTGACTACACAGCCAGAAAAGAAAGTGCAAAGTGTATACAATTTTATGCAATTTCCTTACCCTAATAAAGCGATTGCTGGTCTTATCCATGAAAACAAAAAGGCTAAATTGCTGGATAGGAGTGTATTCTCTCCTGTAATCACAGAACTATGTGAAGCTATGTTTCAGCAATTGAAACATCAAGAGCTATTGATTCAGACTAAGCAATATCATGATGCTAAATAAGGCATTATCACTTCTGGTATTTAGTATGATAATTTTAGACTGTAATTCTAATAAGACAATTGGGTACAATAAAAAAGTGGCGAAGGTTTTTTACCAAGAAAATCTTGACAATTATCTATTCGATACTTCTTTTTTAAAGGAATTGGAAAAACGATCTGAAGATGAACTTAGAGAAAAAGGTATGCAAATTATTGATAAGAAACATTTTAGCTCTTGGGAAGACTGCCAATTTAATACTAATGACTACCAATATTTTCTGATCAGACCTGGTGATTATCGTTCATGGGGAACGTTAAGCTTAGAACAATCTGGGACAAAAGCAAAAAAACGTGTTATTTGCTATTATAATCCTACCCAAGCTGCCTCCTTTATTGAAGAACATCCAGCACAGCGTGCTAAGTCTTCTCGTGAACTTATCATTGAAAGTATTAATTTAAGCTCAGCTAGTCATTGGATTATTCATGGACTAACTTTTAGAGGACATTCTCAAGTCTCTAGTTCAGGAGTGATAGGAGGAGAAAGCAATCGAATTAACGCAAATTCAAATCACAATGTAATTGACAAATGCTTATTCGAAGAAGTCGCAAAAAAAGGTACACTTCGTATTAATTGGAGCAATTATAACACCATTCAAAACTGTGTTATTCGTAACGCTATACCCAATCCAAAGGCGGACAATATTGGAATAGGCGTGAAAGGTGGTAATCTCAATGCTATCGGTAATCGTATTATAAACAATGAAATATACGACTGTACGGATGGTGTACAATTAGTGTATAATAAGAAAACAGTAAGAAATGGTTACACACCAGGTACTATCGTAGCAAATAATGATATATATCTGACGGAAAAAATGTATAGAAATACTCCAAACGGACAATTTGCTTGTGCCGAAAATGCGATTGATGTAAAAGTTGGTGGTCGATATGATAGTCCTGAGGAATACGTTCATATTGTCAATAATAGAATATGGGGTTTTAGAGCAACCGATACCAGTTGTGGCGGTTCAGGTAGTAGTGGAAAAGCCATTGGCACCCATATGAAAGCTAACTATATCTACATAAAAAATAACACTATATTTGATTGCAATGACGGTATTCATCTAGCTGCTATTCTTGATACTACAACAGCTAAAATGAAAATCTATGCAGATAATAATACTATAAAAGATATTCGAGCACGCACAGATAGTAGAAAAAAGTCTTGTGCATTTCGAGTGAATATAAGTACAAATTTGACAAATAATACCATAGAAAATGTGGATTATGCCATTGTAGCGGGTTCTAAAAACGTAGATACTATTTTACTGGAGAACAATATAGTCTTAAATGCTAAAGTCAAAGTGAGAGCATCCAAAAAGACACGGATTCAAGAAGTGTCGAACCTGTGGATAGAGCAGTCAGAACAAGCACCTAAGAACAAAACAGATTTTTACATCGGCAAGTGGACAGGAAGAACTCAAAAGTAAGCATAGGAAAAAATAATTATGTTGTACTATTCTGCAATACTCTCAACGGAGGAGGAGCAGAGCGAGTAATGGTAACATTAGCTAACGGTTTTGTTCAGCGTGGCTTAAAAGTTGATTTTTTACTCTGCCAAAAAGTAGGAAGCTTACTAGAGGAACTAAATTCCAGTGTACGCATAATTGACCTTAGAACTAGCCGAACCAGAAATGTTATTTTCAAGTTAGCTCGATTTTTGTTTAAAAATAAGCCAGATGTTCTGCTTTCCACACAAACACATGTTAATATTACTAGTGTATTAGCCAATTGGTTATCTTTCAAGTCCACAAAAAATGTAATAAGAGAAGCTAGTACTCCCTCTGTTGCTAGTGAAAGATATATCAAGAATCCATTACTAAAATCTTTTTATAAAAAGGTCTATCTTTCTGCAGATGCTATCATAAGTGTTTCTTTAGAGTCTAGAAAAGATATTGCTTCCTATTACAGAACAAATGAAAATAGAATACATAATATATATAATCCTATTTACTCTAAGCAGCTTGTTCAAGAAGCGCAAAAAACAGTGGAACATACCTGGATAAAGGATATTGACAAACAGGTCATTCTTGGTATGGGACGGATAGCACCTCCTAAAAACTTTCCAAACCTTATCCGTGCCTTTGCAATGGTTCATCAAAAAATGCCAAATACTCGTCTTATATTACTTGGTGGGACAAGACCTCGATTCATGCACATCTATGAAGAAGTTTGTTCTATTATTGAGCAAAATCAACTTGAGGAAGTTGTAGATTTACATGGTTTTGTTAGTAATCCTTTCGCCTACCTTAGTAAGGCAGACTTATTTGTATTATCGTCTGATTGGGAAGGACTGCCTGGTAGTTTAATTCAAGCACTTGCTTGTGGATGCCCTGTAGTTAGTACAATGTGCAAAAGTGGACCAACCGAAATATTGGATAATGGTAAATATGGATATTTGGTCAAGACTAATGACTCACTTGCCTTAGCTGAAGCTATGATAAATACGCTCAGGAATCCAATCAATAAATCAGTACTGATCAACAGAGGAAAGTTTTTTGACTTAGACAGAGCTGTGTGCAATTATATAGCTGTTTTTCAAAAGACTATAGCCACATGAATGATATTACGCCAATAATATTTTTAGGAGCACCTAGAAACGGTACTACTTGGCTAGGTAATATACTAAATGAGGTGTTTGGTATTCCTACTGCAGTTCATCCATTACATTATGGGCTACATGAAAGTAAAACTTGTAAACATTATAAAAAGTGGGGGAAGTTTTTAGATACAGATACTTATATTGAATTTTTGGAAGCGTATGGTAGTTGTGATTATTTTCAACTTGCCAAAGGAGATAAATTATACTTCTATGAAAATCCACAGCAAGATTTTCTTGATTTCTACTTTGAACTTATGGATCAATTTGCAAAAAAACTAGATTCGACTATTTGGTGTACAAAACTCGATCCAGATTACTATATTCATCCCAAAGAGCTATCAATTTTTCTAGAAAAGATTAATGAAAGGTATAGGGCTGTAAAGTTTGTAGGCATAAAAAGAAAATATAATGCTTATTTTCAGTCTTATTTGAAAATGAATGGTAGATCATTCAAACAAAGACAAAAGCTACCATTTTTAGGATATTGGTTGGCAGCAGCTCGCTACGAAACTTATTATCTAGCTATTGATAAAATTTTAGCAAACCAAAACGGATTACACTTGACCTTCGAGAACTTAAATGAGAATTATGAGCTTACTATTGAGCAAATAAAATTATTTTTAGGTACAAAAAGGTTAAAGCTAAAAACAACTGCTCCAGCAAATACTTCCTTTCACAAACAAAACCGTAGAAAAGGAATTAGCAGGTTGCCTAAAATAATCCATAAGTTAGTTGCATCTTTTCCATTCACAGCAATATTAATCTTGCAAGTATATGAAAAATTAAAACCCACTCGTTTAAATATTTACAGAAGATTGTTGAAGGCTAAATATTTCCGAGCTGAATTTATAAATGAATTGAAACAATCAAACGACCTTATTTTAATTGACTATCTGAACAAGCAAGATAAAGATTTTTGAATAGTCTGGAATATTCTTTTTTCAAAAATATATATCAGTGTTTCTCTTGAATAAGAAAATCCTATTAATAGGACCTTTGCCTAATAAGAACAGCACCCGTATCGGAGGCGCAAAAGTTTCTTTTGCTGGTTTTGTTACTTATTTGGAAGAACAAAATATAGCGCATCAGGTCATTAACATTGATAAATACGGTAGAAAACATGG